>JAGPVK010000310.1 GCA_018067055.1 Sphingomonadales bacterium
GTTGCCTGATATTTGATCGAGACTTCCGGCGAGAAATTGGAGTCCCTGAAGGTAATTGGTCCTGAGAAGAAGCCGCTGTTGATAAATGCCGGCGTCGAAGACAGGAACGTATGAACATAAGGCACGCTGATACGGGATACCTTCTTCTCATCTGTCCAGCGCAAACCACCTGACAGTTCCAGCTGTTCGGTCAGATTCAGTGTAGCACTGGCAAAGAAGGATAGCGCCTCGGTTTTGGTATTCTGTTTCTTGAACCAGTCATATGTATATCCGGTCACCGGATCAGGCGCAACGAAGGAAATATTGACGCCCTGCTGAGAGGTGTTGAAATCAATATCGCGGTCTTCGTAAAAGGCACCGACCATGAAGTTGAACATGCCATCGAAATCACTGGCAATGCGCAATTCCTGACTAAACTGCTCGGTCTTGTTCTGTGGATCACTACAACCGGAGTTTGCCGGCAGGGTCGGAGAAAATTGCCCGACATAGGCATAGCAATCGGTATCGACAGCATCGAGGCTCATATATCCGGAAACCGATGACAACGTCAGTGAATCGGACAGATCCAGATCCCATTTCAACCGGCCAAGGAATATATCGGTTTCGCCGTATGGAATGCCATTTTGGAACTTCGGTTTGCCTGCCGATCCTGCTGGAACCTGGCTGGTCAAAGCCGGTGCACCGTCCGATGTGTGATAAAGGCCGTCACGGTCGTTACAATCGGCGTTGGAAGGAATGACCAGACCGCCGCTAAGCAGGTATACCGGATCTGCTACACCATTTGCTCCGCAGTTGATGTCGGAATGCCCGATCGCACCATCATTTTTGTTCTTTACATAGTTCAGCTTCAGATTGGCAGAGAAAACGTCTGATGGATCCCACTGCAAAGTCACACGACCGATGAAATTCTTCAAGCCCTTGGAGTCCCTGACCGTGCCATCCGGATTGAATGCAGCCGTTCCTGGCGCCAGTTTCACATAGTCTTCGATATCCTGATATTGTGCCGCTACCCGGATACCAAGAGTATCACTGATCGGACCAGAAATATGGCCACCGATGGTATAGCCTTTTTCTTCAAACTCATAGGAAGCCTTGCCCGCCATTTCCCATTCCTGGGTCGGGTTGGCCGAGCGGATGGAAATCACACCGGCGGAAGCGCTTTTACCGAAGAATAGCGATTGCGGTCCTTTGAGAACATCAATCTGCTGGACGTCAAAAAAGCCTGCCTGCACCATTCGCATCGTGCTGACCTGAATACCATCGAAATCAAATGCGACGGCAGAGTCAAAAGACGCAGAGATGTTGGACGAACCGACACCGCGCAAACTGATCTGGCCACCGGAACCGGAGCCACCAACTTGGACATTAAGCGCGGGCACTCGGCTGACGACATCGGCAATTTCATTGACCTGATATTTGTCCAGCGTGTCACCGCCGATAGCGGTCACCGTTACCGGTACTTCCTGCAATGATTCCGTTTGCTTCCGAGCTATAACCGTAATCACAGTGGCTTCATCGACTTCATCTGCATCTTGAGCCGATGCGGGGGAGGCAAGACCACAAAAAGCCATCGTGGCAGCGGAGCCCAATAAGAGGGACCTGATTGCCTTGCTTTTCAAGTCGGATTTGTGGTGTGAAGAATATCTGGTCATTGCTCTCTCCCAAATTGGTCCGGCAAGTGTAGCCGTTACCTAATTTAAATTCGGCGGCTTGGTCCGCCTTTTTATGAATTTATCTTAAGCGTGCGCTTCGGTTGGCTCTGCTAGCCAAATTGATAGCAAATGTGGAAAACTGTGTTTTTCGCGCAACATTTGTTCATGGTCTGCCAATAATCGGCGGTAGCGCTAACCAAATTAGGGATTGCATGAAACCGGAACCAGCCGCCTATAGCGGTGCGATAATAGAGCTTGGGAGAACAATATATGAGCCGCCTGAATGGAAAAATTGCCATTGTAACCGGAGCGGGTTCCGGTCTCGGAAAAGCCATAAGCGAAAGCTTTGCTGAACAAGGTGCTCGCGTTGTGCTGACCGATATTGATCTGCAAGCCGCTACCAAAGTTGCCGATGCCATTGGCGCCAAGGCCATCGCCCTGCATCAGGATGTTGCGGATGAACAACGCTGGGATGACATCGTGAAAGCAACGATCGATGCCTTCGGGACTCCCCATATCCTGGTCAACAATGCCGGCCTGGTCATTCCCGGGACTATCGAGGATTGCTCACTTGACCTGTTTCGCAAACAGAATTCCGTGATGCTGGAAGGCGTGTTCCTGGGCTGCCGTGCTGCTGTCAAAGCGATGAAATCGAACGACCAGCCTAGCTCGATCATCAACCTCAGTTCGATGGCCGCCTTGCAGGGCTATTCACCGTTTGTCGCATATAGTGCTGCCAAGGGTGGCGTGAGGTCGATGACCAAATCGGTGGCCTTGCATTGCAAGGAGCAAAATTATCCGATCCGCTGCAATAGCCTCCATCCGGCAGGCATAGATACGCCGATGGTGCGTCAGGAATCGGTCGGTGCAAGCGGCGCCGCGACACCAGAAACCGGAATGATCCCGCTGGGAGGATTGGGCCACCCGAATGATGTGGCGGCCTTGTGCGTCTATCTGGCCAGCGATGAATCGCGTTTCATGACCGCCGGCGAATATCCAGTCGACAACGGCGCGCTTTACAAGCCGGCCTGAGCTCAGGAGGCGCTGGCTCCGATAGCCGCCGCCATCTGGTTCTGGAATTCCGCCAGATCGAAATAGTCTCGCCATTTCGCGATCTTGCCGTCGCGCATTTCGAACGTGCCCATCACGCGGATGGCAATCCATTTGTCGCCGATCCGGAACTTGTCCGTTCGTTCCGTCAGGACGACCTCTCCGGTCGCGGCAATGTGATGAACGTCCCACTGAGCTGCATCGAAGCCAAAAGACGGGTTGTCAAAAAAAGCGTGAACCGCATCGATGCCATCGCATGGTTCCATCGGAATATTGTGATAATATATGTCGTCGGTCATGGCCGCATAGATGGCATCATAATCGAGCCGGTTCCAAGCATCGATAAAATCAAGAACGATCCGTTTGTTTTCTGACATGCTTGTGACTCCTGTGTTTATTCAGCCGGCGAAACATCGAGGATCATCTTACCCTGATTGGCACCGGAAAACAGCTTCATGAATGCCGCAAAGCTATTTTCGATTCCCCGATCGATATCTTCATCATGCTTGATCTTGCCCTCGCCCATCCACTGCGCCATTTGCGCAATGCCTTCGGGGAACCGGGCCGGATAATCACGAACCAGAAAGCCCTTGATCGTCGCCTGGCGCGAGATCAGATACCAGAGATTGCGGATTCCGACCGGTTCCGGGCTGTTATATTCGCTGATCAGTCCACACAAAACAACCCGGCCATGTTCATTGATCGCGGTTATCCCGGCATCTAGAATCTCGCCGCCAACATTTTCCCAGATGATATCGACACCATCGGGCGCCGCCTCAGCGATCTCGTTTTCAAGATCGGCCTGGCTTTTCCCGCGATAATCGATAGCCGCATCGAAACCATAATCGTCCACCAGCCGCGCACATTTGTCAGCGCCGCCGGCGATACCGATAACCCGGCATCCCTTGATCTTGCCGATCTGGCCGACCAGCGATCCAACCGCACCTGCGGCTCCGGTTACCAGCAGAGTTTCGCCTACCTTGGGCTTGCCGTCATCGATCATGCCGAAATAAGCCGTCATTCCGACTGCACCAAGAACCGACAGAAAATTGGTTGGCGAAGGGACGAGCGAGACATCGACCGGCGAGGTGAAGCCGCCAGCGCTAACCATCGAATATTCTTCCATTGCCCCCAGGCCAACGACCCATTGGCCAACGGGAAAATCAGGGTTCTTTGATTCGGCGACTCTACCAACAGTGCTGGCGGTAACTGCCGCGCCCAAGGCAATCGGCGGCATATAGCTTTCCGCATCACTCATCCAGCCACGCTGCGCCGGATCCAGCGAAATATAATGATTGCGCACCAGAAAGGCGCCGTCACCGAGTTCCGGCAATTCCTCTTCGACCAGCGCAAAATCGCTTTCCTTGGG
>JAGPVK010000311.1 GCA_018067055.1 Sphingomonadales bacterium
AGGATTTGGGTCGCGTCCATATCAACCCCGACCAATATTTCGACGGCGTGCCCAAACTTGCCTGGGATTTCTATATCGGTGGCTATCAACCCGCGCAGAAATGGCTGAAGGATCGTCGGGGGCGTGCGCTGAGCTATGACGAAATCGGCCATTATCAGAAAATTATCAAAATCCTGTCCGAGACCGACCGGATCATGCAGGAAATCAACCTCCCGCTCGACTGACCATTGACTTTCCTCCCTGCCGCGCAGCGGTGGGGAGGGGGACCGTCCGCAGGATGGTGGAGGGGCTGGTCGGGCTGGGCGCGAGGTTTGGGTGTCGGGCGAATCTTGAAGGGTTGTTCTTGCCGCGCCTGCCCCTCCGGCGTGCCTTTGGCACGCCACCTCCCCATCGCTTCGCGACGGGGAGGAAAGTTGGGTTTGCTTGCTGCATTCACCCTTCCGTCAGCCGTTCCGGCTGCTACCTCCCCGTCGCTGCGCGACAGGGAGGATGTTGGGGGCTCCAACAGTCTTTCCTACACCTGCCTGCTTGTGCCATATCCGAAACGGCTCTTTGAAAATCGAATCCTGATCCACCCCGTCTGCAGAAGCGGAAAGGGAAAGCCCGTCGCTGTCCGGTGCCTTGCCCTTGGTCGGTTGTTCAGCCTGCCTGTTCCCAAGCTGAACATCGCGCTTTTGCGGGCCTGAGATGCTGCGAAATTTATCCTGAAAAACCCCGATATTTTTCAAATTCATAACAGTGTAAAGTTTGTAAAGTTCATTTTCGGCGCGGGGGATGCGGCGGTGGACAAATTGGTGCGGGGCGGGGCGGTCGTTTCCTGCTGACAAGGGGCAAAGCCCCTGCTAACGGCTCGCCATGACCGATCAAAGCCATATCCGCAATTTCGCCATCATCGCCCATATCGATCATGGCAAATCGACTCTCGCCGACCGGCTGATCCAGCAGACCGGCGGGCTGACCGAGCGCGAGATGAGCGAGCAGGTGCTCGACAATATGGATATCGAGAAAGAGCGCGGGATCACGATCAAGGCGCAGACGGTGCGGCTGCATTACAAGGCGAAAAATGGCGAGGATTACGAGCTCAGCCTGATGGACACGCCGGGCCATGTCGACTTTGCCTATGAAGTGTCACGGAGCCTTGCGGCGTGCGAAGGCGCGTTGCTGGTGGTCGATGCGGCGCAGGGGGTCGAGGCGCAGACGCTGGCCAATGTCTACCAGTCGATCGAGCATGATCACGAGATCATCCCGGTGCTCAACAAGATTGATCTGCCCGCCGCCGAGCCGGAGCGGGTGCGCAAGGAGATCGAGGAGATTATCGGTCTGGATGCGTCCGAAGCGGTGCTGGCCAGCGCCAAGTCGGGGATCGGTATCGAGGATATTCTCGAGCAGATCGTCACCAAGATCCCGCCACCGGGCGGCGACCGCAACAAGCCGCTCAAGGCGATGCTGGTCGACAGCTGGTATGATCCCTATCTCGGTGTCGTCATCCTGGTGCGGGTGATCGACGGCGTGCTGACCAAGGGGCTGAAGATCAAGTTCATGGCCCAGGGCACCGAGCATCTGGTCGACCGGGTCGGCTGCATGCGGCCGAAGATCGAGCAGCTGCCGGAACTGGCGGCGGGCGAGATCGGCTTTATCACGGCGCAGATCAAGGAAGTCAGCCAGACCGCGGTCGGCGACACGATCACCACGGTGAAGAACCCGGCGCCCGAGGCGTTGCCGGGCTTCAAGGAAGTGCAGTCAGTGGTGTTCTGCGGCCTGTTCCCGGTCGACGCGGCGGACTTCGAGAAATTGCGCGAGAGCATCGGCAAGCTGCGGCTGAACGATGCCAGCTTCACCTTTGAAATGGAGACCAGCGCCGCTTTGGGGCAGGGGTTCCGCTGCGGTTTTCTGGGGCTGCTGCATCTGGAGATTGTCCAGGAACGGCTGACCCGCGAATATGATCTCGACCTGATCACCACGGCACCGTCGGTGGTTTACCGGATCGTGATGAACGATGGCAGCGAGATGTTCCTGCACAACCCGGCGGACATGCCGGACGTGGTCAAGATCCGCGAGATCGAGGAGCCGTGGATCGAGGCGACCATCTATTGCCCGGACGAATATCTCGGCGGTATCTTGAAGCTTTGCCAGGACCGCCGCGGGGTGCAGAAGAACCTGACCTATGTCAGCGACCGGGCGCAGGTGGTCTACGAACTGCCGCTCAACGAGGTGGTGTTCGACTTTTACGACCGGCTGAAGAGCATCTCGCGCGGCTATGCGAGCTTCGACTATCACCAGATCGGGCTGCGCACCGGCCAGCTGGTCAAGATGAACATCATGGTCAACGGCGATCCGGTCGATGCGCTGAGCATGATCGTCCACCGCGACGCCGCCGAATTTCGCGGCCGGCACATGTGCGAGCGGCTGAAGGACCTGATCCCGCGCCATCTGTTCAAGATCCCGATCCAGGCCGCGATTGGTGGCAAGGTGATCGCCCGCGAGACCATCTCGGCAATGCGCAAGGATGTCACGGCGAAATGCTATGGCGGCGATATCAGCCGCAAGAAGAAGCTGCTCGACAAGCAGAAGAAGGGCAAGGCCAAGATGCGCGAATATGGCAATGTCAGCATCCCGCAGGAGGCCTTTATCGCTGCGCTGAAAATGGGCGACGAGGGTTAATAAAGCCGTACAGGCTGTTTTTGAAAAAGCACCGGCTCGCAGCATTCCCTTCTCCATTTTATAGTAAATATAGTTGAAACCATATGTAAATTTTGATATGCTGCACCTGCGAAGCAAGCATCAGGGTCGCATCTGATTTGCGGGAATCACTCGATGTTCGATTTTTTTGAGTCAAGCTATCGCCGGGCGAAGGACGCGCGGGAGGTTAGGTCTTTTTTCTCCAAGTATGGCGAGCAAGCTGTTGAAATTCTGGCAGAACGGGCGAGCGATAGGGGCCTGTCAGGGCGAGACCGGCGTCATTGGCGGCGGCTGGCCCGAAAGGCGCGACGCCAACAGGACTAACTGGTCAGCCAGCTAGATATCAGCTGAGATCATCCGCTGTCCCGCTGATAGGGGCAGGGTATGATGTCCCCGGGCAATATCGCAGAACCCTTGGCCCGGAACCGCGCAAAATAGCCACCGAGTTCGGGCCGTTCCATGAAGCCGACCAGCTCATAGCCAACCGCCTCAAATTCGCAGAATAGCTGCTTCGGCGGGATGCCGTGCTGCGACACGTCGCGATTGACGTCGACCACGATCACCTCGCCGGCACCGTTCGGGCCGCGCTTGTCGAGTAGCGCGGGGCGCAGGCGGGAAAGAAAGGCATAGGGCTCGCGGACCTCGTGATACATGTGAACCAGGAAAATCCGGTCAAAACTATTCTCCGGCAGACGCGGATCATCGGGCGCGCCGAGCTTGATCGAGACATTGTTGAGAGCATCGCGATTGACTCGCTCGGCCAGCCGGTCGATCGCCCCCTCGTCAATATCCTGCGCCAGCACCCGGCCCTTGGCCCCGACTCTCTCTGCCAGCCGCACCGTATAATAGCCTTCTCCGGCCCCGATATCAGCGACCGTCATGCCCGGCATCAGTCCTGCTGCCTTCATGATCTCCTCGGCTTCGCCGCGCTTGTCGCGCGCCGTCTCGGTCGACCATTGATTGCCGGCCAGTTCCGACACCGGTCGTGATGCCGGCGGATAGGCCCGCGCGGTCTCGGCGCGCTGTTCATTTTCATCGGGCAGGCGCTTGCAGGCGCCAAGCGGAGCGGTGAGCAGCGCCAAGGCGGACAAGCCGGCGACCAGACGGACGGACGGCAAACGGACAGATTTGAGCACAATATTTTTCATCGAGAAGAGACTAGGGGAGCGCTTGGCATCGTTCAATCCTTGTTTGATTCCCGGCGGCGTCGAACGATGATTTCTCTCCCTGTCTGAAAAAAAGATCCAGGAAACAATCAGGATGCGCGACAGAAAAGTCCTCAACCGACAGGACAAACCAATTGAGGGTCACACGGGTCACACCCCCTAAGGCGAAAAACCGGAAGGGGCTGCTGGTGGCAACGCGAGCGGGGTGTCGCGTTCGCGCGAATTGGTGCTCGAAGTTATTGCGGAAGCGGCGATCGTCATTCTTTGCCTCGGTTAAAGGAGGCAGGATAATGATTCCGGGACATGTAGGAAAGGGGAATATGGCTGTCTGTTAGTGGCGAAAATATTGTCGTTATATTCCACACCCGCACAGACCGAGAGATTCAGACGATTGCTCGCGCCAGAAGATTTCTCAAGATCAGGCTTGCTGGCAGCTGGTGCATTCTGTCTCGATGCAGGGATTGGGCCGGTATCATTCTGGTCGGGTTCCGTTTGCACAGACAGGTCCTGCGTGGCCGCAGCGGCGGACATTGCCGCTGCGGCCATGATTGCCAGTCTGAAACCGTATCGGCGATTTCGGTCCGACCCGGACAAGCGGAAGGGTTAGCCAATTAATGGCTTAGCCGCTTTATACATGATAATATTATCATGTTATCTGCGGTCAGTCGGGCCGCTGAATTGATGGTTCCAGATCGGCAATCACGGCACGTGCATCAAATGCCTTGCGTTCGCTCGCCGGTGGTTGTCCACGATACATGACGATCTCGGCATGGGCTTCAAACCGCTCAACGCTCCGGTAATCCGGCCGACCGGACCAGAATGCGGTGCCCCATTCCGGATGCCAGATGCTCCAGCCGATGCTGGGTTCATAATAACGCCAGTGCGGCCGCCAATAGGAATAGGATGTGCCGTAATAGGGCCGGTAATAGCGGTCCGGTTCGACATATGTGCGGACGTCGCGCTCGGTCAGACGGTCAATGATGACAAAATAGTCATAGCCATTTTCCACGGTCAGTTCTGCCGCGCGATAGAGCAGATATCCTTCGACCCGATCGCGTGATGTCAGGCTGTTGCCGGTAAAATTGACCTTGTACCGGTTCTCGCTCAATCGCTCGTCGGAATAACCGCCGGATGCAGCTTTCCCGCTTATTTCTGGCTGATATGGGGTTGCGGTCATGCACCCGGTTACGAGGCTGATCGTGGCTGCTGCTGCCAGTATTTTTGCGAGGGTTCCTGTTTTCACGGTCATGTCGAAGAATTCCTTTGTTCGGTGGAGTAAGGAGTGTCGGCGGCTGACCGCCAACACTGTATTGATTGGTTTTTTTGATCGGCGGCTTGAGCAAAAACCGAGAGCGAGCCCGCTCCGCTGAGATCCACGGTTCCGAACAGCGCTTCGGCGGTCGTCTGCTCGCCTGTCCTGTCACTGCCAGCCGTGAGGAACGAGTCCGCATTCAGCAAGGTGAAGACTTGCTGTGTCCGACGATAGAGCAGCGAATTGGGAACTCTGCCTATGTTCAGCCGACCCGGCTCGACTTCAGTCGTCAGTGACGGATTGATCGGGGCACCTTCGACGTCAAGCGGAATCGGGTAGCCATCCGCATCGATCGACTGGACGAAGCCTTCGGGTGTCAGGATCGGTACGCCATTTCCATTCCGCAAGACTGCGAAAAGATCGCCGAATGTATCACCTTTGGTGCTGCCGGCAGTGCCGGGATCGCGGCGCTTGCCCTTCTGGCCCTGAGCTCCGCCTTGTTGATGGTCGGAGCCGGAATCATGCGCGTCGCTGTCGTGGGACTGGCTGTCGCTCGAAGAACCGTCGTGACCGGCACTATCAGAATGCTGCACATCAGCAATATCATCTGCTGCATCATAGGCCAAGGCCGGAACGCTGATGCTGGCGATAATCAGTCCCACTGCAGTTGACGTGGATTGCAGAAGTGTCCGGCGGTATTTGGTTCCGATGGTCATTCAGGCGTCCTTCCCAAATGGTTCACAATATTGGCCAAGCTATGTGATCTCAGCTCATGATTCAAAGTTTGTGCGATAGGGACAGATTTGTAATTAAGGGATTCCCGGTAAGTATTTATACAGAGGTTTGAAGCGGTCGGGGGCAGTTGCTGTTGTGCAAAGACAGGGCTTTCATTCGCCACCGCGCGCTTCGTCTCCGCTACGGTTCCTGATTTGTTTCGCAGGCTGGCGACGCTTCAAATCCGTCCACGAGCAAGCGTGATATCGCCCCAATCTGACTCAGGCTGCTGTAACAAAAGCTCAATATCCGCGACACTTCGCTGTCATAGCATTGGTCTGAAAGAGTCATTCTATTTCCCTACGGCTGCGACCTCATAGTCAAAATCACAACGGGGAAATCATCATGTCGCGCCAATCCAGAACAGTGAATGCCGCCTTCAAACTCGCTCTTTTGCTGGGCTGCGCTCTGCCGACTGCGGCGTGGGCGGGGACGATTACGGGGGTCGTGGTCGATCCGAGCGAGACGCGGGGGCTTCAGTCTGCGCAGGTTCGCATTGTCGAGCTCGACCGGATTGTCACCACCGAGCGGGATGGCAGCTATCGCTTCCCGGATGTTCCGGCTGGCACATATACGCTGGAAACCCGCTATGTCGGCGCTACCACCACGCAAACCAGCGTGACCGTGACCGAAACAGGCGTTGTTCGGACCGATATCGTGCTGCGCTCCGGCGCCGATAATGAAATATTGGTCATTGGTCAGGGAGCCAATCAGGCCAGCGCGCTCTCCCGTCAGCGCGAGGCAGACGGCATATCCTCGGTTCTGACCCGCGACTCCATAGGCCAGTTTCCGGATCAGAATGTTGCGGAATCGATCCGCCGTCTGCCCGGCGTCAATATTCTTAACGATCAGGGCGAAGGCCGTTTTGTCTCGGTCCGTGGTCTCGACCCGGAACTAAACGCAAGCTCACTCAATGGCGTCCGGTTGCCCTCGCCGGAATCGGATGTCCGCTCGGTTGCGCTGGACGTCATATCAAGCGACCTGATCGAGTCGGTCGAAATCAAGAAATCCCTGACTCCCGACATGGACGCCGATACGATCGGTGCTTCGATCGAGATCAAAACCACTAGTGCCTTCGACCGCAAGAAGGGCCTTTTCGCGGTCAAGCTGGAAGGCAGCTATAATGAATATGCTGATAGTATCACCCCCAAGGGCAGCGTCGATTTTTCCACCCGGATTGGCGATAATGTCGGCATTTCCGGTGGTCTCAGCTATTATAAGCGCGAACTTGAAACCGACAATATCGAGGCAGACGACTGGAAAGAAAAAGGTGGGATCGCTTATGCCGAAGAAGTCCAGTATCGCGACTATGATGTCACCCGCGAGCGGATCAGCGGTTCCCTGAATGTCGATGTGCGGGCTTCGGATAATACCACGGTGTTTGTTCGCGGCAATTTCAGCCAGTTTGACGATCAGGAATACCGTCGCCGGACGACGATTATTTTTGACGAAAAGCCCGACAGTGGCACCGCCACCAGCGCTTTCTTTACCGATGCCGATGGCCGGATCGAGGTGCGCCGCGATATCAAGGACCGGTTCGAACGGCAGCGCATCGCGACGTACCAGATCGGGATGGATCATGATGACGGCGTGTGGGAAGCGCATTTGTCGGGAAGCTGGGCGCGTTCCAGCGAACTGGAAAATGGCTCGGTAGACCCGACCCGCTTCCGCGCCCGTTTCGACGGTGATGGCGTTGATATCAACATGGATTACGCCGATGATCGGATGCCGCTGTATAGCGTGACCAGCGGAGCTGCCCTGTTTTCGGACCCGACAGAATATAAGTTCAACCGGGCCGAACTGACCAGTCTGTCGGACAGCGTGGATACCGAATATGCGCTCAAGGCCGACGTTGGCCGGAGTTTTTTCAGCGATAGCGGCGAATTCACCGTGCAGGCGGGGATCAAATCCCGCTGGCGGACCAAGAGC
>JAGPVK010000313.1 GCA_018067055.1 Sphingomonadales bacterium
CATCGGCGGCCTGCTTGGCATGGTCGGTGGCGGCGCGCTCATGGACCGGCTGGGCGGCGGGTCACCCGAATCCCGCCTCAAATTCTGTGCCTGGGCAACGGTGGTCGGCATATTTGGGGCGGTGGCATTCCCGCTGCTCGAAAACACGATACTCATGTCGATCGCATTCGTATTGTTCTTTACTGCCGCTGCCGTCGCTGTCGGGGCTGCGCCATCGGTTATCCAGCAACTCGCCCCAAACCGGATGCGCGCAACCATTTCTGCCGCTTATGTTTTTGTAATCAACATTATCGGGCTGGGCGCGGGACCGACACTGACGGCGGTGATCGGTGACAATTTCTTCCCGTTCGAATCGGGGATCAGATATGCCATCGCGATTGTTGCGCCCTTTGGCTATATCGTCGGTGCGATATTGTTCTTTGTCGCGGCGAAGCATATTCGCACCCACAAAGGCTGAGCCCGGCCAGCTGCGTGCCGCTTAGATGAAAAGGCGAGCCCGAATACATTCGCCTGAATGGACAAACGGCTAATGTTCCGGCTATAACAAAGTATGGAAAAGAAACTTATTCGGTCCTGCTCGATATGGCGCGCGCTGGAGGTAGTTGGCGACGTGCCTATTCTGTTGATTTTGGAAGTCAGCTGGCTGGGCGGCAAAAGATTTGACGAATTTCGCAGTCGTACCGGTTTGCTGAAAGCGCTGCTTTCCGATCGTCTCCGTCGTCTGGTGAAGGCCGGCTTGATGGAAAAGAAACTCTATTGCGAAAGCCCGCCACGCTACGAATATCTGATGACCCAAAAGGGCCAGGATCTGTATTGGACCTCGCTGATGCTGCTGCGCTGGGAGAAGAAGTGGCAGGTCAAGGACAAGATCAATGTCGAATTGACACACCGGACCTGCGGCAAAATATTCGACCCCGTTCCGGCCTGCGGTCATTGCAGGGAAGAAATTGATCCGACTCGGGTCGAGTGGAGCGAAGGTCCGGGCCTGGGCTGGATGAAACCATTATACAGCCGTCGCCGGAAAACGCGAGAAAGCGCCGGCGGTGCGACATCCTTGATGGATCAGGCGGCACAGATCATGGGTGACCGGTGGGGCAGTCTGATCATGCGATCCATCTATACCGGCGTGAATCGTTTCGATGATATTCGCGCTGACACCGCAATCGCCACCAATATATTGTCGGAACGCCTGACATGGCTGACCGATCTCGGGATGATAAGGCAGAGCCAGTATAATAATAATCCGCCGCGTTATGAATATCGCCTGCGTCGCAAGGGCGTGGATTATTATCACGCGCTGCTGATGCTGATGCAATGGGGTGACAAATATTTCGTCGCGCCCGAAGGCCCTCCGTTGTTGTTGACCCATAAGGAATGCGGGCACGATCTTGATCCGCAAGTTGTGTGTTCAGAATGCAGGGAACCCATTTCTTTCCACGATGTCAGTTACCGGATTATTGATCACCGGCCGATGCCGGAAAATGATTCCGACCCCACGCTGTTGGCCAAAACCGCTTCGTAAAATATATCCAAGCGGCAATATAAACTTTCATTATCATACCTTCTAGACTAATCTCCTGAAAAATCGGAGAGGGTCTATGAAAAAACAGCGAACAGCCTTGGTAACAGGTGCCGGAAAAGGTCTGGGTGCCGCCTTTGCCCGCGGCATCGCGGCGGATGGCAGCGCGGTCATGGTCAATAACCGCAGCCATGAAGGACAGCCCAGTTCCGCCAAAAACATAGCTGACAGCCTGATCGCACAGGGCTTCACCGCCAGCCATGACGATCATGCGGTTGACGGCAAAGGCGCGGCCGATGCGATTATCGGCCATGCGGTCGCAACATGGGACGGACTGGACATACTCGTCCTCAACGCCGGGATCACCGGGCCTGCAGCGAAAGTCGGGACATTGACCGATGCGGATATCAGGGCAGTAATGGAGATTAATTTCCACGCCAACACCGCGCTGATCGATGCCGCCCTACCGCATCTCATGGCCTCCACCGCTGGTCGCATCTTGTTCATCGCATCTTCGGCCGGTCTCTACGGGGTAAGGGGGCGCGCCTCCTATGCGGCGTCCAAAGGTGCATTGATTGCTTATGCACGGACGCTCGCCGATGAATTGTCGCGGACTTCAGTGCGCGTGAATATCCTCGCTCCCTATGCTGCCACCAATATGACCGCTGCTCAAGGCGAAGCGCTTAATGAAGCGCTTCATCCGGACAAGGCAACAGCGGCGGCCGTCTGGCTTACCCGGCCGGAATGCCAGCGCACCGGCGAAACCTGGATCGCGGGTGGAAACTATTTCTGCCGCGCGACGGCCATCGAAGGCGAGGGCGGGGGGACCCCCGATGCCACGGCAGACTGGTTTGGCGAGAATGTCGAGCGATTGTCAGCAATGGGAAATGGCCAGGAACATTCCGGTGCCGAGGCGGCGTTCGCCGATTTTTTCAATCGCGCGAAAAATATTTCAAAAGAATGAAAGGAGAAACAGCAGAATGGCACGACCGAAATCCGTAGAAGAATTATTCGACCGGGAGGAGATATATGACATATTGGTCAACTATGCCCGGGGAGCCGACCGTGGTGATGCGGACCTGATTGCGGCAGCCTATCACGACGACGCGATAGAAGATCATGGTGGAACCTTTCACGGGCCGGCGAGCGAATATGTGGCAATGATCAGCAAGATTCTGCCAATCGCGCCGCGCATGTCGCATATTGTTACCAACATCAATATCGAGCTGGACGGCGACAAAGCTTACACAGAATGTTATTTTCTGACCTTCTCGCGCCGCGATCAGGTCGAGAACCCCTATGACAGCCTGACCATGGCCCGGGTGGTTGACCGGTTTGAACGGCGCAACGGCGCGTGGAAGATCGCGCATCGCCGGCTCGCCTGGGACTGGAACCACGAAATGCCATTGCTGGAAAGCTGGGGCCGTGGCGAAATCGCTCCCGATCCTGCCAAACTGACCAGAGGGGCAAAAAAACCCGATGATATTCTATACGGTAACTGGCTGCGCGGAAACGGTCCGACCGCCCAAGAGGGAGAAAAGAAATGAAGATTGAAGGATGCACAGCGCTGGTTACCGGCGGGAATCGCGGTATCGGCAAGGGCTTCGTCGAAGAGCTGCTCGATGCCGGGGCCAGGCGAGTCTATGTCGCGGCTCGCAAATTGGCCGATGCCGAAGAACTGGCACAAACAGCGCCGGACCGCTTGGTTGCGATTGAACTCGACGTCACCAACGCCGAGCAGATTGCAAGAGCGGCCGAACAATGCACCGACCTCGATTTGTTGGTCAACAATGCTGGCGCTTTCAACAATGTTACCCTGATGGGCGCGGGCGACATGTCCGCGATGCGGCAGGAGATCGAGACCAACTATATCGGCGTGGTCGCGATGTGCCGGGCCTTCGCACCGATATTGAAGACCAATGGCGGTGGCGCGATCGTCAACGTCTTGTCCGCCGGTGCGATCATCGCGGTTCCCAATATGGGCGGATATAGTCCCTCGAAATTTGCGTCTCGCGCGGCCTCCGACTGCATACGGGCCGAACTGGAGCCACAGGGTACTCAGGTTTCTGCGCTGATTGTCGGTTCGGTCGACACGCGCATGGCATCGCATGTCACCTGGCAGGAGAAAAGCTCTCCCCGGATGATCGGAAAGGCCGGCATCGTCGCCGTAGAGCATGGCATCGACGAACATGACACCGATCCGCACTCGGTATCGGTGCGCGCCTTTTTGGCCCGTGATCCCCACACCATCAAACGCTCGATGGTCGACGCACTTCATAAAGGACGCAGCTAATGTATAAAAACACGATCGAAACGGTCATCGCGAAACAGGATATCCATGACGTGATCATGCGCTATGCGCGCGCGATTGATCGTGCGGACGGCCCGCTGCTGCACAGCTGCTATTGGGATGACGCCATGGAAGAACATGGCAGCAGCTATAATGGCCCTGCCCATGACTATATTGACGGCGCGATGGAGCGCCTGCTGAAAGGCGATGTCATGATGCATCTGGCTGGCAACATTCATGTCGAGCTGGAAGGCGATATCGCCTGGGTAGAAACCTATTTGCTGACCTTCGCTCGCTTCCAGAAAGATGGCGAAGACTGGGACACGCTGACCGGAGGCCGGGTTTTCGACAAATTCATGTGCCGCGATGGCGAATGGCGCATTGCCCATCGCAAGATGGCGTTCGACTGGAATCGCGACATGCCGTCGTCCGAGGGCTGGTGTCTGGGGCTGTTCAAACCCGAAGATCCGCGCATGATCATGGGATGCAAGGGCAAGGAGGACTTGTCCTACAGCCGCTTTTAACGGCCCGTTTCTTCAGACAAAAAGAAGCCCGCGGATGATGTCCGCGGGCTTTTTATTTGGTTGTAAGATCCTGCGATCTAGAATTTCAGCGCCACTTCCGCGCCATAGGTCCGCGGCGCACCCAGACGCGATACTTCATCACCGAAGAACGCGATCACGTTTGAACGGTAGAACTTGTTGGTCAGGTTGCGGCCCCAGAGCGAGAAAGAAAGGTCGCGCGTCGGGCTGATCGTCAACCGTCCACCCAGCGTTCCATAGCTGGGCTCATTCGCCGATGCATCCGGGTTCCAGCTCATCTTGCCTTGCTGGCTGTAGCTGACATTGGCTGCAAAACCATCGCTCCATGAACCGAGATCGGTCACATAGCTGGCACCGACATTGAACTGATAGTCCGGCGTCCGCTGCAGGAACTTTCCATCGTTCACATTGCCGACCGAATCGGTGAACTCAAGATATTTGGTGTCGAGCAGTGTAAGCGCTCCGGTCAGGTTGAACCCCGGGAACACGACAATTTGTGCTTCCGCTTCGATCCCTAGGATCTTCGCATCGGCGGCATTGTCGGTAATGTTGCACAGGCAAATCTGCGAAGTCTGCGTGACCTGAAGATTCTTGTAACGCATCGAGAAGGCGGCAATGTTCAATCGTGCACGGCGATCAAACAGGTCGAACTTGGCACCGAGCTCATAGCTGTTCACGGTTTCCGGGTCATAGCTGGACTGTGCTGCCAGAGCATTGGCTGGATCATCCTCGAAGCCGCCGCCCTTATATCCGGTCGAATAGGTTGCATAGAGCATGATGTCGGGATTTGGCGTGAACTCTGCCGTGATCTGCGGAGTAACTTCGGCCCAATGGTTCGAATAATCGGTCGTATAACCACCGCCCTCGGGGAAGGCGGGCGACAGCGGAGAAGCCGCGACCGGATCATTCGGTGTGAACTTGTCGCCGGTTTCCAGCGCCAGACCGGTGACGGTCCCGCTCTTTTTATCCCGCGAATAGCGAGCGCCGGCTACGATCCGGAACTGCTCGCTAAAGCGATAGCCGAGCTGGCCAAAAACGGCATAAGATGTGTTTTCGCCTTCATTATCCCATTGCGATTGACCGTTTAGCGTCGGGATTACCGGCACCTTGATTTCGAACGAGATAATATCGTGTTTGGTCACTTTGTCATGCTGGAAATAACCGCCCAAGATCCAGTCAAAGCCGCGATCAAACGCCTGCTCGGATACCATGCGGATTTCCTGGGTAAACTGCTTGATATTTTCTCTCTCGAGAACCGGCGAACGGAAGAGCAGAGGAACGGTGACACCAAAATTATTGCTGGGCCCAATGCCGGTCTGGTCATATTGGTTGAACGCCTTGCCGCTGCGATAGCCGGTTATGCTGGTCAGCGTGCCGAGGCCTTCAAACTCGTTTGACAGGTTGAGCGTCAGCCCCCATGCCTCGCGGTCGAGCTGCTGCGGGGTCGGGTTGACATCGCCTTTGTAGGTCTGCTGGTCGGGCAGGCTCTCGCGAACCGACAGCCCTTCGGGACGCAGCGCCGCTACCTGAGCACGCGCGGTGCTCCATGGACCGGCCCCGGCTCCGGGACCATCGATAGCCGCCGAATGGAATCCGTTTGAACTGTCTTTGGTATAATCGGCGATCAGAAGCGCGCTGAAATTGGAATTGGAAGGAAGATATTGCAGCTGTCCGCGCATCTGCACGCTGTCGACATTGTCGAGATCAATGTCGTGCGCGATATCCTGGTTAAATCCATCGCGATTGCGCACTTGAAAGGCAAAGCGCCCGTTGACGGCGTCGCTGATCGGTCCGGTGAAATGCCCTTTTACCAGTTTTTCGTTATAATTGCCGTAGGAGGCTGTGACGCTTCCACCATAGGTCGATTCTGGGCGCGCACTGTAGATGCTGATCGCGCCACCGGCGACGTTGCGGCCGAGCAGCACGCCTTGCGGTCCGCGAACCACTTCAACGCGGCCGATATCATAGAGGTCGAAGTTGAAAAGACCGGAGCGGCCGACATAGACGTCGTCGGTAAATATCCCGATCGACTGATCGGCAGTCGGAGAATCAAGCCGCGTGTTGGTGACCCCGCGGATATTGAATTCCTGATCAAGCGGCGATAATGCAGTAAAGGACAAAGAGGTTGCCTCGCCCGCCAGATCCTCAAAACTCAGAACCCGGGCCGCTTCGAGCCCGTCAGACGAGAAAGCCGAAATAGCCGCCGATGTATCCTGCACGCTTGCATCGCGCCGCTGTGCTGTCACGACGATGACATCGAGTTGCATATTAGAACCTTCTTGCTTGGCGGATTGGCTCTGCACCTCTGCCTGAGCGGGTTCGCCAGCGGTCTGCGCCAAGGCGGCGACCGGGAACGCAATGCAACATATTGCAAGCGAAAAGTGGCTCGATGTTCTTAACAAATTCATATATTCTCTCCCATCATATCCGGTCATCCATGCAACCGTTCTATCTTGGCTTGCCACTAAACCATCCAAGTGGGTACGTCAATGCAAGTTAGTTAGTTGTGGTGAATTCTATATGAATTGACGCAGTCGGTCGATCGTCAGAACATCTAACGCTTACAGTTATCGGGAATTTCCGACTATTCTGAGCCCTATCCGCATGTGACGATCAGGGATACGACTGTTTCAGGCTGCCTCATCATTCGGTCCCTGACATCGGCGATTACCTTAGGGGATCGGCGTATTGTAGAGAGAGCCTCCGTTCAGCAATCGCCCCAATTTGCGACATTCCCGACGACAGTATCGTTTCTCAGTATCTACCGTCCCGTCACGTAGAGCTTGGCAGTTGATGTAGGGCGGATATCTGAGGTACTTTTGTCAGGTAGCCGGACGCGTAACCCGGCATTTTACTACTGGCAACAAAATGCGGTCGCTATTGGAAAAATCGGGAAACCCAAAAAACAGAAAGGCTAAGTGCGATTTGACGACGATGGAATATCGTTCACGGTACTCGCTTGTGCAACTCCACCTATGGGATATAAAGCAGCTAGACCTGCAGAGCTTTCCCGGTAGTCTAAAAGACTTGTCGGTAAGTGGCTTCAAGCTCTCCTGCCCCGCCTGTCAAAAGACGCCGGTGGCTTTCACTTTCCTGTTTCAGAGTACGGCATAGTAGCTGCGTGAGGGCTACAAGGAGATTTAGTACAATAAAATCAGTACCTTCCGAATTTTAGAAATCGACTTATGGGTCTTTTTACGGGCCTTTTCGAACTCCATATTGGAATACACTAAATAAAACAATGGGTTATAACCTAAATTCGAGTCTTCTGGCACAAAATTTTCATTCGCTGATGACAGCGAAAGATTGTAAATCCCTCATAGAACCTGAAAAACCACGCATGCTTGACCGTGCATGTTCCCCCTGATTCGCGAGCAGATCAGCTTCGGGCAATCCGTTCAGCCAGGGTTGAGATCAAGCATGTCTGCCAGAGTGGCGTGGCTGGACGTGGTGTAGGCATGGGGCAGACCGAGCCGTTGCTCGAAATTCCTTATGTGGG
Organism: Sphingomonadales bacterium; assembly: GCA_018067055.1. Lineage (GTDB taxonomy): Bacteria > Pseudomonadota > Alphaproteobacteria > Sphingomonadales > Sphingomonadaceae > Parasphingorhabdus. The sequence goes on from JAGPVK010000313.1 coordinate 7,851, forward strand.
AAATGTCGGAGCCGGTCGAGCCGTAGACCGTGATGGATGCGTGACAGATATAGGCGGTTTGATCGTGTCGGCGTATGATGCGCGATGCCGTTCCCGCGATTTTTCTGTTGTTCAGGCAGAGGTTGTAATTGCCGTCACAATAGGCCCCGGTGATCGAACCGACAAAAGGCTCGATATGCAATTTGCGAAAACCGGCTTGCAGCAATGTGATCAGAGCTTCGTAGCTGGCATTGGGCGGGACAGGCTTTGCGCCTGCGGCAACCGCCAGCGAGATATTCAATATTCCCGGGCGATGAATCACGGTCGAACCGCCAGATGATCGGACATGGACGGGCCAGCCTGATCTGGCGCTAAAGTCCGCTGCTTCGGGAAACGCCTTGCGCCTCGCAACAGGACGCGTCGTCACCAGACAATTCTGGTTTTCCCAGATTCTGAGTCTCGAAGATCCTGACGGCAACGCGGCGACTTGATCGATGAGGTCGTCATCATCGTCAACGGCCTGCTGTCCCGCACATTGTTCAACGGCGGTTTCAGGGGAGATCGCCTGCGCCAGGCGACGGACCAGATCGCGCTCCCCTGGCGAGGCCATTATTTGATCGAGCCTACCACCTGTCCGGGAACCACGATTTCATCCTCCGCCACCGCTATGCACAGCGTCCCGCTGGCTGGCGCAGATATTTCAAAACTGGTTTTTTCCACCATGATCTCGGCGACCGTCACGCCTGCCTGCACAGCTTCACCGTCGTCATATAGCCAGGTCGCAAGCGCGGCTTCCTGATCCGGCTCCCACTGCCCTTGCGGCACCAATATTTCGGTCATCTTTGTGCTCCCAGCATGGCTCGTATCCTGCTCTCGATCTTCTGCGCATCGGGCAGCAGAAAATGTTCCATGACCGGGGTGAATGGAATCGGGATATCGGGATGGGCGATGCGTTGCGGCGGACATTTAAGCGGGGCGGGCAGCGCTTCACAAACTGTGGCGATTACTTCCGCTCCGATCCCGCAGCTCAGATAATCGTCGTCGACCACGAGCAGCCGACCGGTTTTCGCGACCGAGGCGAGAATCGACTCCCGGTCAAGCGGCGCTATCGTCCGCAAATCCAGAACTTCTGCGTCGATCCCGGTCTCCGCCAGATTCCTGGCGGCAGCAAGCGCATGGTGCACCGTGACTCCGAGCCCGACGATGGTGACATCGCTACCCTCTCGCACGATCGACGCTTTGCCAATCGGCACGAGATACTCGCTCTCCGGTGTATCATTGATCGAGCCGGCCACGGTGCCCAGCCAGCCCATGCCCTGCAACGCTTTGTGGAACATGAAAATGACCGGATTATCATCGCGGATTGCCGAGAGCATAAGGCCTTTGGCATCATGGGCATTGGAGGGGATCACCACCTTCATGCCCGGAAGATGACCGAAGGTGGCGTAGAGGCACTGGCTGTGCTGGCCCGCGTCGCCATAGCCGCCGCCGACCGATGTCATCAGCACCATCGGACAGGAGACCTTGCCGCCCGAGAAATAGCTTTGCTTGGCGGCCAGATTATAGATTGCATCCATGCAGACGCCGAAAAAGTCGACGAACATCAATTCCACAATCGGTCGCAACCCATTGGCCGCCATGCCAACCGCTGCGCCGATAAAGGCGGTTTCGGAGATCGGGGTGTCCCTGACGCGCTCCCCCCCGAACGTCTCGAACAATCCGGTTGTGGTGCCGAACACCCCGCCCATTTTCCCGATATCCTCGCCCATCACGAGGATGGATGGATCGCGTTGCATTTCCTGACCGATGGCCTCGCTCATCGCTTTGGCGATTGTCAGCCGGCGCTCTGCACCCGGTTTTTCGACGGTGGCATCAGGCAAAGACATGGTCAAAAGCTTCCTTCGGTTCAGGATAATCATTGCTGCGTGCGAAGGCGAATGCCTGGTCAACCTTGCCGCGGGCCTCGCTTTCCGCTCGATCCAGTTCCGCTTCTTCAAACCCTTCTGCAACCAACCGCGCCCGATAGGCCGGAATGGGATCACGTTCCTTCAATCGCTTGACTTCGTCCTTGGGCCGATAGCCTTCCGGATCGCCCATGAAATGGCCTTCCAGTCGGCTGGTTTCGATCTCGATCAAACTGGGCCCTGAGCCGGATCTTGCCCACTCGATCGCAATGCCTGCAATCGCGTACACAGCATCTGGATCGTTGCCGCTGACATGATGGCCGGGCATGGCATAGCCTCCTGCTCGATCGGCATTACTGGCAACGGCAGTGCAGGCGCTTTTCGGGACAGAAATACCGTAGCTATTGTCTTCGATGACGAAGACCACCGGTGCTTTCCAGACCGATGCAAGATTGAGGCTCTCATGAAAAGCGCCCTGATTGGCAGCGCCTTCTCCCAGAAAAGCAACGGCGATGGCATCACTTCCCCGCATCTTGGCGGCCATCGCGGCACCGACCGCCGGCCCCATTCCCTGGGCAATGATCCCGGAACAGGAAAAATTCACCGCCGGGTCGAACAGATGCATATGGCCGCCGCGTCCGCCCGCCAGCCCGTCTTTCTTGCCGAAAATCTCGGCAGCCATGGCATTCAGATCGACGCCCTTGGCGATTGCGATATGATGCGGGCGGTGGGTTGCGGTGATCGTATCATCCGGGCGCAAATGCGCACACACACCCACGGCGCAGGGTTCCTGGCCGTCGGACAGATGCATCTCGCCGGGCAGCGGCCCTTTCGCCATGTTGAATACCGGCGTTTTGCCTTCAAAATAGGCCGGCTTGATCAGATCTTCGAAATACCGGCTCTTGACCATCTGGGCATACATCCAGAGCCGCTTGCTGTGGTTGCTGCTCATCGGGCGACCCATCCGCCATCGATCACCAGTTCGATGCCGGTGACAAAGCGGGACTCGTTGGACCCCAGATAGATCGCACCCATGGCAATATCTTCCGGGGTGCCAACCCGGTTGAGAGGGCATAGCGCCGCAATCGCTGTCCATGGATCATCGGCCGGGATCGAGCCATTCTCGACCCATCCTTCCACCGCCATTTCCAGCATTGGCGTGCGGATACAGCCCGGGTGGATCGAATTGCAGCGGATCGCGTCGCCGTGTGCCGCCCATTCGATAGCCAGGCTTTTCGACATATGTCGCACGGCGCCTTTGGAGGTATTATAAGCCAATTGGTCCGGGTAGCCGACCAGACCTGCAATGGACGAAATATTGATCACCGAAGCGGAGGAACCGGATTTCCCTGCCTTGCAGAGCAAGGGCTCCAGAGTCTTGCAGCCGAGGAAAATGCCGTCAACATTGACCGCCATGATCCCGCGCCAGTCGGCCAGGCTGTGTTCGCGCATCGGCTTCACCAGCTCAAGTCCGGCATTGTTGACCAGGATATCAAGCTGCCCGAATTGCGCGCCGATATGATCTGCCAGTTTCTGCCAATCCTCTGGCGATGCAACATCCAGATGAAAGGCGGTGGCACCGAATTGCG
>JAGPVK010000317.1 GCA_018067055.1 Sphingomonadales bacterium
ATCTGGCGGTCGAGCAATTTGCGCGCGGCGCGGAGTTCATGGAGAGGTTGGCCGAGGCGCTGGCGTGAAGCGGCAACAAATCCTCCCCGCTTGCGGGGAGGGGGACCGCGCGAAGCGTGGTGGAGGGGGCGTGCGTCTGAACGCAGCGCTTCGGCCAGAGCCCCCTTCCGTCAGCCCCGCGGGCTGCCACCTCCCCGCAAGCGGGGAGGATCTATGTGCCGTCAATCCCCGCCCTTCCTTCCGGACGCGCGGATCGGGCGGCTTGCAACCAACGGATCATGCCGAATCCACCCTAACGCTACGGCATCGCCAACATTTGTAAAATCGGCAGAAAACAGCTATATTGGAGGCAAGAAAAGGATCGCATCATGCCCGCTGTCAAAGCTGCCAAACCGAATGAGATATTCACCCGCGAGGAATGGGCGGCGCTGACTCGCGTGTCGCGCTGGCACGGATTGTGGCTGACGCTGCACGGCTGGCTGATGGTGGCGTTGGTCACCGGCGGCACCGCTTTGCTCTGGCAATGGCACTGGCTCGCCGGGCTGATCGCGACCCCGGTCGCGCTGATGCTGGTCGGCGGGCGGCAGCTGGGGCTGTCGATCCTGATGCACGAAGCGGCGCACGGCCTGCTCCACCCCAGGCGCAAGACCAATAATTTTGCCGGCCAGTGGCTGACCGGCTCGGCGACCGGCAGCGATCTGCACAGCTACCGCGCCTATCACCTGACCCATCACCGTTTCACCCAGCAGACCGAAGATCCCGATCTCGGCCTGTCCGCTGCCTTCCCGACCAGCAAGGCCAGCATGCGGCGCAAGATCATCCGCGACCTGACCGGCCAGACCTTTCTCAAGCAGCGCGGCAACCAGTTCGCGGTCGCGTGGAAAGGTCTGCAGGCGATGCTGTCCGGTGCCCAGGACACTGCTCCCTCGGCCAAACGCGATCACTCGGCCGGTACTCCGCTCAACCGCAACGGCGCAGCCGGAGTCGCGGCTCCGGTGGTCGATCTTGAGGGCGCGAAACGAACGACGAGAACCGTCGGCCGCTTCCTGCTGATCCAGCTGATCGTGCTGCTGGTCAGCCTGGCCACGCTCGGCATCTGGCCGTTCCTGATCTGGCTGGCGGCGCTGGCGACCACCTTCCAGCTGATCCTGCGGATCCGCAACATCGCCGAACATGCCTGCACCACCACCGGTGGAGATGACCCGTTCAGCCACGCGCGCACCACCAAAGCCAATATGCTGATGCGGTTGACGCTGGCGCCTTATTGGGTCAATTATCACAGCGAACATCATCTGTTCATGGGCGTGCCCTGCTATAATCTGCCTGAGGCTCACCGGCTGTTACTGGCGAAGGGCTATGGCCCCAAGATGACGATCGCCAACAGCTATGCCGAAGTCTTGCGGACGGTGACCCGGCCGGTAGCGGCCGAGGCCTGACGTCGCGAAATTCAGCTCGCGGGCTTTACCGCTGCCTTGATCTCGTTGAGGTCGGATTGCAGGCTGGTGATCTTCTCGAGCATCAGCAAATCCATTTTCTCGTGCAGGCGGATGATGTCGATTTCGGCCCGCAGATTGACTTCATAGTCATGCGCTGCGGCAATCCGGTCCTTATTCGCTGCCCGGTTCTGGCTCATCATGATGATCGGCGCCTGGATCGCGGCCAGCGTCGACAATATCAGATTGAGAAAGATGAAGGGATAGGGATCGAAGGCCGCATCGAAGCGCCCCAGGATTTTCGAGTTCAATATCATCCATGCGAGCAGGACAATGGCGAAGGCAATGATGAAGCCCCATGAACCGCCGACGGCGGCGACCCGGTCGGAAAGCCGCTCGCCGAAACTGGCCTGCTCGTCCGCCAGATTGCCGGCGTCGTCGGCAACGATCTGCCGGGAGACAATCGCTTCGAGAACGCCCCGCTCCTCACGGGACAGCGCTGACAAGGGCTTGCCGAGCAATTGCTCGCTGAGTTGCTCGACCGTCCGCTTTGCCATCTCACACTCCCCGTCGCTGAAACCTCGTTCGCAAGCTAGTCCTGGACCCTGATGAAGCGATGCGCCGATCGGTCTTTCTGCACCTTCGCCGGATCAAACACTTCGCCGTTCATCGCAATATATACGCCGGGCGGCAGCGTCTGGACCGCTGCCAGCGCAAAGCCGACATTGAACTCGGCATCGCTGTTGCGCAGCGTCGCCGGCTGCATCGCACCGGTCAGCACGATCGTCTTGCCAGCAATGTCGGAAAGCACCCGCGCGGTTTGCACCATCGTGTCGGTGCCGTGGGTCACCAGAATCTTGTCGGCATCGCTCGCTGCCACGGCCTCGTGAATCGCGGTCCGGTCGGCATCGGTCAGCTCGAGACTGTCCTTGCGCATCAACTGCGTCACCCGGTGCGCGACGAAGACATTATTCTCGGACAGGATATCCGGCAAGGCCGTCGCCCCGATCTGATATTCCGACAGGGCATCGAAATAGACCTTGTCGATGGTGCCGCCGGTGGTAAAAATATCGATCATGGCGATGTCAGTTTGCCAGCGCCGAAGCGATCAATTTCCGCGTATTTGAGACGCCATAAAGAGCAATGAAGCTGCCCATCCGCGGGCCCTGCGACGATCCCAGCAGAGTCTCGTAGAGCGCCTTGAACCAGTCGCGCAGATTGTCGAATCCGCCTTCCTTGCCGATCGTATAGACGATCGTCTGGATATCCTCGGCCGCCGCATGGTCTGCCAGCCCGGCGAGTTCCTGATCCAGCCGTTCCAGCGCCGCTACTTCAACGCCCTCCGGCTTGCGCCGGTGCAAGGTCGGCGCGATGAAATCCTTGTGATAGGCCATGGCGTTGCCGATCAGCTCGTCGAGATCGGGATAGCGCTCCGCGGTCGCATCCGGCGCATATTGCCGCAAATAGCCCCAGATCTGCGCCTTATCCGACTCGCCCATCACCGCGACAAGATTCAGCAGCAGTCCGAAAGTGACCGGTATCGTATCTGTTGGCACATCGCCATTGTGGACATGATGCACCGGATTTCCGAGCCGCTTTTCCGCATCCTGCTCATGCCAGTTGGCGCGAAACTGGAAATATTCGTCGACCGCCTTGGGAATGACGCCGAGGTGCAATTGCTTGGCCGATTTTGGCTCGCGAAAGATATAGAAAGCCAGACTGGTTTCCGAGCCATAGCGCAGCCATTCGTCGAGGCTCAGCCCATTGCCCTTGGACTTGGAAATCTTCTCGCCCTTTTCGTCGAGGAACATTTCGTAGATCAGCCCCTCTGGCTTGCGCGCACCGAGCACCTTGGCAATCTTGCCCGACTGCACGCCGCTGTCGGTGAGGTCCTTGCCATACATTTCATAATCGACGCCGAGCGCCGTCCAGCGCATCGCCCAGTCGACCTTCCACTGCAGCTTGGCGCCGCCGGAAAGGATGTTGTGCTCGATCATCTCGCCCTGGTCCTCGAAACGGACGATCCCGGTTTCGGCATCGACAATCTCCACCGGCACTTGCAGAACATGACCCGTCTTCGGGCTGATCGGCAATATCGGCGAATAGGTCGCCTGCCGCTCCTTGCCCAAAGTCGGTAGCATGATGTCCAGTATCTGCTGGTTGCGGGCGAGTACGAGCTTCAGCGTGTCGTCAAAGGAGCCGCTCTGATATTGCTCGGTTGAGGACATGAACTCATAGTCGAAACCGAATTGATCGAGAAAATCGCGCAGCATTGCATTGTTGTGCGCAGCAAAGCTCTCGAACTTTCCAAACGGGTCCGGGACTTGGGTCAGTGGCTTGTGCAGATGTTCAGCGAGCATATCCTGATTGGGGACATTGGTCGGCACCTTGCGAAAGCCGTCCATATCATCGCTGAACGCGACCAGCCGCGTCGGATTGCCGGTCAGCGTTTCATAGGCATGGCGCACCATGGTCGTGCGCAACACTTCGTTGAAGGTGCCGATATGTGGCAGGCCCGACGGACCATAGCCGGTTTCAAACAGCATCGGCTCGCCATTCGGCTTTGGCGCGGGCGCGCCGCGTTCGCCGCGATAGCGTTTGAGCAGCTTGCGGGCTTCCTCAAACGGCCACGCTTTGGAATGCTCTGCTGCTTCACGATAGTCGGTCACGAATTTGTCCTGTTTTTCTGCCTATGCTGCGCAAATAGTGGCCTTAGCCTGTATAGCAAGTTAGAACAGGAGAAAATCAGGAGATTGGTGATGACATTTTTGGTCGCAGGCTTGCTTCTCTGGAGCCTTGTTCATCTTATGAAATCGGTCGCGCCCGGTATGCGCGCGTCGATTCAGGGCGCTATTGGCGAAGGCCCGCACAAGGGATTGGCCGCGTTGCTGCTGCTCACATCGGTTGGCTTGATGATCTATGGCTGGCGTTCGACTCCGGCCGAATTTGTCTATGATCCGCCGAGCTGGGGCCGTCATCTCAATATGCTGCTGATGATCTTCTCGATCTATCTGATCGGTGTCGCCCAGGGCAAGTCACGGGTGAAGCAGTGGATCCGGCATCCGATGCTGACCGGTGTTCTGGTCTGGGCAGTCGGCCACTTGCTCGCCAATGGCGATAACAAGTCGCTGATCCTCTTTGGCGGACTCGGACTCTGGGCGCTGATTTCTATTGTCACGGTTTCCCGCAACGAAGGCGCATGGGTGAAACCCTCGCAAGTGGCAACGCCCGGGCGCGAAGTGATCAGCGTCGTTATCGCTCTCGTCCTCTATGCCATTCTGTTCGGCGCCCATCGTTTCATTGCCGGCGTCGCGCTCGTCGGTCCGCACGCACCCTGATATAGTTGCAATCGTCTTGACCACTTCTATCCTTCCCTATCCCGCGCTTCACGCCAGCCACAGCGGCATCTGGATTTGCAGCAGCGATGGCGAAACCCGCGCGATTGGCAAGGGCGAGGCGATTGGCCGGGTCGCGGAAACGCCGCATATCCTGCTCAACGCGCCGCTCTTGGGTCAGAGGCTCGGCTATCCCGATCTGTCCGGACTCGACCTGCTTGAACTATTCGCTTTCATCCATCCCGCCCAGTTCATGGTTCCGACACCGGCAGGCCTGGCCAAGACGCTTGGGCTCACGCCGCCGGAACAGGAAGCCGATAGTGCATCGCTCTATCGGCACGCAGCCAGCCTCTTGCTGGCCGGTCTGGAAGCGCCTTTTTGGCAAGAGC
>JAGPVK010000330.1 GCA_018067055.1 Sphingomonadales bacterium
GGCAATGAATCGATCATAAGCCTCCGCAAAGCCAAGAGGGGGTAGTGCTTGCGCCGCTTCGTTATTCAGCTTTGATCGAAGATGATCCGTTAAAACCGTATTGGAAGGCGGTGATGACATCGTCTGGTCCACAGTCAGTCCCGCAATCAACCGAGCCTGATCAAATATCGATTCGATTTCGGCATGGATGTGATGCGAACGGCGGATAGCCATTTTGACATCGCCAGTTTTTAGTGAACGCCAAATCTCACTGCTGCCGATGATCGTTTTCAAGCCTTTCGGGACTCGTTTTCGAACATGAAGCACATCCCCCTTCAAAACCATTCCTCGGGGTAAATTGTGTAGATGTTTTGTGTAGAAGATTGATCGGCGATAAGTTGATGATTTACGCGGCTTTGAGCCATCATCGTGGACAGGATTGTGTAGAAGCACTGTGTAGCAAAGACGATGATTCGACCGTTGAAAGGACGGTTTTATGCCGTCCCACACGGAGTTCTGCGATGTGTGTGAAGTAGTGGTGACCCCTACGGGATTCGAACCCGTATTTCAGCCGTGAAAGGGCCGCGTCCTAACCCTTAGACGAAGGGGCCATACCAATTGCTGGTCAGCGAGCAACGGCCATTAGGGGGGTGCCGGGCTTTGGTCAACCCTCTTTTCGCCGGAATTTCGGGCCTATTTTTTGCCGCTGTGGCAGACCGCCTGCCGCTTGTTGGGTTCCGGGTCGCTAGCGCTGCTGATGAAGCGGGCGCCACTATCGTCGGGACGCTATTCGGGATATAGTTCCAGCGCGCCCTCAACCCTCCTTCAATCGGCCCAGGCGGCATCCTCGAGATGGATTTCCGCTGACGGGCGGCTGCCCCAGTCGTCGATCTTGGCGCGACCGGCGATCCACAATTTGCGGCCCCGCGGCGCGTTGAGCAGCGCCTGGCCGAGGTCGCTTTCGGCCGCGCGGAAGGCAATCGTCTTGATTGAGGCGCCATCATCGCCGCCGACGATCATCCGGACATGGTCGGTGCCGACAATATCGCATTTGATGATTCTGACCGGACCAGTGGCAATTCGCGGTGCCGGCCAGCCCATGCCATAGGGCCCGGCGCCGTCCATCGCTTCGACCATCAGCGGATTGACGCCCTTGGGTGAAAGCACCGCGTCGAGCAGCAATGCCTTGCCATCCTGCGCCTTGCCGACGCTGTCGGCGAGCCGGTCGTTGAGGAATTCCGAGAAAGCATCAACCTTGTCGGCTGCGATGGTGATGCCCGCCGCCATCGCATGGCCGCCACCGGCGATCAGCAGCCCGCTGTCCTTGGCGGCGATGATCGCGGCACCGAGATCGATGCCGGAAATCGAGCGGCCGGAGCCCTTGCCGATTCCTTCATCGTCGAGCGCGATGATGATCGCCGGGCGGTTCAGCTTCTCCTTGATCCGCCCGGCGACAATACCGATGACGCCAGGATGCCAGCCCTTGGCCGAGAGCACCGCCACCGCCTGATTCTGCTGCGACGAGCACATCGCATCGGCCTGTTCCAGCACATGTGCCTCGATCGCGCGGCGTTCCTGATTGAGATGGTCGAGCTCTGCGGCGATAGAGCGCGCTTCCTCCGGGTCCTGCGTGATCAGCAGGCGCACGCCGAGATCGGATTTGCCGACCCGGCCCCCGGCATTGATGCGGGGCCCAAGAGCAAAGCCGAGGTCGGAGCAGATCGGCGCGCGCTTCAGCCGGCTGGCATCGATCAGCGCCGACAGGCCGATATTCTGACGCCCGGCCAGCACTTTGATCCCCTGCGCGACGAAGGCGCGGTTGAGGCCGCGCAACTGGGCAACATCGGCGACCGTGCCGAGCGCGACAATATCCAGCAGCTCGAGCAATTTGGGCTCGGCGCGATTCTTGAAATAGCCCTGGTTGCGCAGTGTGCGGACCAGCGCCGCGCCGAGCAGAAACGCCATGCCAACCGCCGCGAGATGGCCATGTTCAGCGCCGGCCTCGCTCTCGTCCAGTCGGTTGGGATTGACCAGCGCGATCGCCTTGGGAAGTTCCACTGCGCATTTATGATGATCGACGACAATCACCTCGACACCGGCCTTGTGCGCCATGTCGAGCGCTTCAAAAGCCATCGCGCCGCAATCGACGGTGACGACGAGATTGCTGCCCTGTTCGCCGAGACGGACCAAAGCCTCTCCCGACGGGCCATAGCCTTCCATCAGCCGGTCGGGGATATAATAGCCCGCTTCCAGCCCCAGGTCCCTGAGCAGGCGGATCAGCAAGGCGGCGCTGGTCGCGCCATCGACATCATAGTCGCCGAAGATCGTGACCCTCTCCTGATTCCTGATCGCCAGCGCCAGGCGGTCGGCTGCCTTGTCCATATCCTGAAAGACCGATGGGTCGGGCATGAAGCCGCGGATCGTCGGGTCGCGGTTGACCTCGAGCGTTTCGCGGCTGGCGCCGCGAGCGAGCAACAACTGGGTGACCAGATCATCGGGCTGGAACCCGGGATCGCGGGCGTCGGCACTGGTGCTGCGCCAGCGCCAGCTCTGGCCGGACAGGGATTTTTCTACATTCAATACTGCATTCATGGTCCGCGCTATGCGTGAAAGCTGCGGCGCTGACAATCGGTCAGTTAGTTGGTAGGGAGCAAGGGATGAAAAAGCTTCTGATCGTATATTACAGTTATACCGGCGGCACCGAGCAGATGGCCGAGGCTGCCGCCAAGGCCGGGCAGGGCGAGGATGGCACGGATTTGCGCGTCATGCGGGCCGAAGATTGCCAGCCAGAGGACATGCTGGCCGCCGATGGCTATATTTTTGCAACCCCGGAAAATCTGGCAGCGATCGCCGGGGTGATGAAAGCGTTTTTCGATCGCTGTTACTATCCGTTGCTCGGGCAGATCGAGGGACGGCCCTATGC
>JAGPVK010000336.1 GCA_018067055.1 Sphingomonadales bacterium
ATGAGCGATTGCCACTTGCAACGTGGGGTCTTCAGTTTCGCTCTGTATGTACTGTTCCCAATTTTGCAAAGCTGAGAGCAAGACTGGTGGAGAGGGGGGAACAAAGCGAGCCTTGTCGATTGGATCGCCATATCGACCAACCCAATTTTGATCCTCTCGAAAAGCACCCGGGGTCTTGTCTCTACCTCTCACACCCTGAAGCAATCGCTGATGGACTTCTCTTATGAGAGAGCAAGAGATGGGGCGTTCTTGCAGAGCCGTTTCAGCAATTCTTACCGCTGCCCGATAATTCGTAATTTCCTCAATATCGTCGCGCCGCGCCTCGGAGGTAACAAGGCCTGCATCGGCCTCAAGCACCTCATCTAGAGTTGCTTGAGTGCCTTCAATTTTGGATGATAAAACTGCTTCATTCGCGGTGATCGGTGAAAGAAGAATGTTCGGGTTTGGCAACGTTTGTAGCATCCCGTCATAGCGGGCTAAACACGCATTCGCGTGTCCCACAAGGGGAACAATCTCTCGCCAATTCAGATTTTCGAGCGGAAGCGTATCGGGGATGCAGGAAGTCATTTAATGCCTTTAGCATAAAGTAATATGGCAATCCATATTTCATAAGCGGAATTGTGAAAAGTAAACTTTGAACAACTGCCTTTTTGATTCCTACGAATCGGAAATGTTTTCCACAACTCGCTTAGCGATAGGTACGGTACTCACAAAGACAGCTTCGAAAACCATATTGCCGTTTTAGCTAACACAAACTGCCTGTCGCTCAGATCAATGTGACTGTTTCGGGATTATCCAGATTGAGCCTCGCGCGCGCGGGCGAGAAACTGTATTAACGCTATCGTCGCTGATTGGCAGTGGTTTCCAAGCCATTAGTGCAGGAGATACCGATACCCCCCACCCCATCGTGGCGAAACCAATTGGCGGGCAAACTATCCCCAGAAACCGGCGGGTCGATGCCGGTGCCATCATGCCAAGCATCAGTTCGACGCTGTCTTGCCCGCTGTCCGGCCTGAAAAAATGCAGTCCGCGAGCGACAGGCCGCTGATATAATGGTTGGACGATATGCCGATGGCGTTTCTGCCGGCGGCATAGAGCCTGGGGATGGGCAATCCGCTCGCTCCCAGTGCCTGGCCGGTGCCTTCGTCCACGACAATCCCGCCAAGCGAAATAGTCGGGCAGAGATAGCGTCGATTGCCGATCGAGATGTCGATGGCGTGAAACGGCGGATGGTCGAGTGTGGCCGTATAGGCGGGATCTTTCCGGAACGCGTCCCCTTCAGCATCTGCCGAGCCATCATTATAGTGGGCCACGCTGTTTTCGAGCAGCCTGGGGTCCATCCCGCATTTTCGCGCGAGTTCCGCCAATGTCCTGCCGCGATGCGAACTCAGCAGCAGCGCCATTAGGGCGGGAGCACCCTGGATGCGGAAGAGCTTGCCCTTGCCTGGCATCGCCTGGCGAATGACCTGCCAGTAGAGCGCCCGGTCAATGATGATGAAGGCCCGTCCTGCCGCTTTTTCCGCGATCATATAGCCGGTCGTTCCGCCATAGCTGTCTTCCGCAATCAGGCGGCGACCCTGGCCATCGACGACAATCCCCTGTGCCAGCGCCTTGGGCGGCAGGAACTGGCGCCACGCCGAAATCCGCTCCATCCGGTCGACCACGGCCCCGACCGACTGCCCGAGCCGGATACCGGAGCCGTCACAGCCCATGCTGCCCAGCGGGGTGGCACCGCTATATTTCGGTGCATAATGTCGCACCATTTCGCGGTTCTGAATGAAACCGCCTGCAGCAAGGATAACCCCTTTTTTCGCCGCTATTGCGCCGGCCACAGAATTTCCGTGCGCCGCCGCTGCAGCCCGCTGCTTCAGCTTTTCGCCAAGTTTCGGGAACAACAATGTGGTTGATCGGGCAAAGCTTCGTTGCAACATATCAATCCTCCTTGCCGCGCGGCTGGCGGGATCGACCCGTTCAAAGATCACGCCTTCCACGGTTCCCGATTCCGAAACGACCAGACGATTGACTTCCGTATAGCTGTAGATGCGCAGGCCCTTTCGAACCGCGGTTGCGCGCAATGTGTCGAACAGGTTCTTGCCGGTCAGCCCCTTGCCGACGACACGGTGCCCGCGCTGGGCGGGATGAGCATGTTTCGCGTACAGCGCCTGGGCTTCGTTTCCGGAAAAATACAGATAATGCCCATCCGCCGGATAGGAGGTTTTCTCGGGCGCCAGGCTGCTACCGAACCGGACGTCCTGCCGTTCCAGCCAGTCGATCAGGCCGGGACTGGTTTCGCAAAAGCGGTCCAGCGTGGCGTCCGAAACGGCATTTTCGACCTCCAGCTTCAGATAGCGGCGCATATTGGCAGGGTCGTCTTCGACATTGGCGTCACGCTGCATGGATGTACCGCCGCCGGCATAGACCACCCCGCCCGACATCCGGGTGGCGCCGCCACCCGAGAATCGGTCAATCGCTATGGCACTACACCCGGCATCCAGAGCTTCGATTGCCGCGCAGACGCCGGCCCCGCCAAGGCCGATGATGACGACGTCAGCCTGGTCAAGCCAGACTGGTTCATCCTCAGCCGACAAGCGAAGCGGCGATTGAACGCGAGAATGCCATTCAGGATCACCGGGTTGCAGATTCCCGGAACGGGATGTTCCGGTGTCCCGCTGATCGCCAGGCAATTGCACTATTCGAAGCGATAGCGCAGTTGCAGCGCCACTTGCCGCCCGCGCCCGATAACCCGTGTATAGGATC
>JAGPVK010000357.1 GCA_018067055.1 Sphingomonadales bacterium
GGTCTCAGCATATCCCTGAATCAGCGGGAACAGTGCAAAAGCGATTTGCCCGCCAAGGCCAATCCGATTTTCCGGCAAGTCAAAGGTCAGGAAAAAACCTGCCAAGCCGCCAGCTTGCAACAGAACGGAAACCAGCAGCTCGCCGATTATCAGAAAGGCAAAGGCAACAAGCCCCATCACCAGACGTCCGTAGTGGTCGGGCGAGATTCTCAACCGGCTGGTCAGCCATCGGCAGAGATACCAGGCAAAAACCAGTATCAGCGGCAGTTCGATCAGAACCGCGATCACCGGCCCTGTATATGGCACCAGAAAAAACTGGCGCAACGCGCCAAGAATGAATCCCATCGTGAATACACCGAGGAAGTAGAAAAAACCGGCTCGCAGTATATTGGTCATGGCTCAACCTAGGTCGGCCCTTGGGGATCGCAATATACGTAAACTCCCTAATATTGTTGCGGTCAATTGCCATTTAGCATGCTAGGTCTCCGATCAGGGCGATGCGACCATTGAAGCATATCATTCTTCCAGCAATTCCGCATTTCGTGGCACCAGCAGCGCTGGAACACACCGGGCTCTCGGTGGTTTCGATCACCAAGAAATTTGGCAAGAAGACCGTCCTGAACGACGTGTCGATCGAGGTGAGACCGTCAGAGGTCGTCGGTCTGCTGGGTCGGGACGGCGCGGGGAAAACCGTAACCTTCTATTCGATACTCGGCTTGTTGCGGGTGAACTCCGGTCATATTTTTCTCGACGGTGAAGATATATCGGGACTACCCCTTGATCGGCGCGCCCTTCGCGGCCTCGGATATTTGCCGCAAGAATCCTCTATCTTCCGGGGACTCACGGTAGAGCAAAATATCATGACGGTACTCGAGTTGTTCGTACCCGATCCAGCATTGAGAGTGCAAAAGCTTGATGCACTGCTGGATGAATTTCATATTGCCTATGTCCGGCATGTGCCGGCACGTGCCCTGTCCGGCGGTGAAAGACGCCGCTGTGAAATTGCCCGGGCCATGGCCGCCAATCCCACTATCATGCTGTTCGACGAGCCCTTCGCCGGAATTGATCCGCTTTCGGTCAGAGACATCAAGGCGATGATTGCAAATCTGGAAAGCCATGACGTCGGCATCCTGATTACCGACCAGAACGTTCGGGAAATGGTCGGCATATTGGACCGGGTCTATGTCCTCCACGAAGGCCGGATCGTGTTCAACGGAACGCCTGCCGCGATGCTGGAAGACAAGGTCGTGCGCCATCTATACCTCGGCGAGGAATTTCATACCCCGAATAGGTAATACTACGGATGGCCTGCCGATTTCGGTTGCGGCATCCTCCAAGTCGATATTGTAGCCAATGCTGTCGGGTGAACGAATTGGTTTTGCCGAAGTCGCTTGCACCAAGAGTTTGGAATGGGAGAGAAAACATGAAATCGGTGCTTCTTTATGTGAATGATGATTCCGGATTGGACGCCCGCTATCAGGCAGCACTGGATATTTCTCGCGCGGTGGAAGGGCACCTGCATTGCCTTCGGGTCAGTTCATACCAGCCGCAAGTGGCTTTTGACGGTGTCTCCGGCATGTCCGTCATCTACGACATCAGCAAATATGCAAGCGAAGTCGATACGCAATTGAAAGCCGAACTCGAGAAGCGGCTGGCAGACGAAGACGTGCCGTGGGATTATCAGGAAGCCAACGCAGAACCGGCGAGAGGGTTATCGCGAAACTCGGCCCTGGCCGATGTGATGGTGCTCAGTTCTTGCAGCGGCGTGAAAGACAATAGCGTGCCCTTGCGCCTTCTGGGTGACGTAATTTTCAACACCAGCCTTCCGGTTGTCGTGCAGCCGGACAGCGTCAAGAGATTCGAGGCCGCTGGTCCCGCCGTGGTCGCCTGGAACGGCAGTTTCGAGGCAGGCAATGCGCTTCGCGCCGCAGTGCCGCTGCTCAAGCTGGCCAGCGATGTCCATATCGTCGTCGTGGAGGAAGACAAGGACCACGACCTGCCGCCTCTGGAAGCATCGGAATATCTGTCGAGATATGGGATACAGTCGCAGATCCACGATCTTGCGGCCGACAAATCCTCCGTGCAGGCGGTGCTGCTCTCCACCATCGATACGCTGGGTGCCAGCTACATGGTGATGGGAGCCTATGGCCATAGTCGGGCCCGCGAGTTTTTTTTCGGCGGCGTAACCCGCGACCTTTTGAAAGATTGCCCGGTGCCGCTGGTGGTAGCGCGTTAATCGCGATCCCTGACTTTCCTTAAGGAAGACGTGAATGAGTGGTGTAACCTTAAAATTTCATGGTGCGGCGGGAACGGTCACTGGCTCCTGCTTTGAAATCACCGGAGCTGGCCAGACGATATTGGTCGATTGCGGCATGTTTCAGGGCACGCGTTCACTTGAAGCGCTGAACCATGAAAAACTGCCCTTTGACCCGAAAAAAATCGATGCGGTGCTGCTGACCCATGCGCATCTCGATCATAGTGGCAGGCTGGCCTATCTCTACGGCAGTGGATGCAAGGCCAAAACCTATTGCA
>JAGPVK010000478.1 GCA_018067055.1 Sphingomonadales bacterium
CAGGCCGAATTCGCGGCTGCGATCTTCAACGAAGCCAAGCGGACCGTTGCGACGTCCCCTGATGAATGGCGGGTCGAGGTCACCCGGCTGGCCCAGCAGCGTGCCGTAGGCGGTGCGGGTGAATTTTTCACTACGGCCCAGCAGATTCCCGAGATCGGCCTTTACCGTCAGACCGAATATATCCTTATGCTCGACAAATACCCAGGTATAGGGTGCCCCGGTGCGGAAACGGGTGGTCTGGTCAAGCCGCAACGTGTCCGAATAGCGGAAGTCTTCCGCGCCTGCGCCCCAGGCCCATTGGCTGTTCGGAATATCATGGCGCAAGGTCACTTCGTAGGTGAAGATCTTGTCGTCACCAATCCGGCGATGGATGCCGGTCAGCGGGTCACGCAGCGAACTTTTGCGAACCTCGCCCTCAAAATCGAGTTTTGCTCCCCGCCAGCCGATCGGATCGAACAATATGCTGGAAACCACTCCCACGCCAAAGCTGGTCGCGCTGTCCAGATTGCCGCGCGCCTCGGTGGTCGCCGTGATCGGAATGGAATCGACGATATCACTGAACTTCTCGCCATAAATATTGACAGTCAGGGAACCCCATGGCCCCAGTTTTCTTGTCGCTTCCAGTTCCGCCCGCCAGCTTTGCGGCGGCACCAGACCGGGATTGCCAGCATTGCCGTTATTCTGCGACACATCGACCGATTCCACAAAGTCAAAGAAATCGAGCTGGCCCACCGACCGCTCGACCTTCAGGCTGAGATCGAGACCGGGCTGCGGTTTCCAGGCCAGCGATACAGAGCCTTTTGGCCGCACGAATGATCGGCTCTGGCCCTTCGCCCCGCTCTGGCTGATCTTGCTATATTCACCGCCCAGGGTCGCCTGAAGCGTCAGGTCGTCCGACAGCGGACGGCCATAGGAGGTGATCAGTTCGCCGCGATATTCGGTGACCTTGCTGTTCGCATTGGTCAACGGGATCGGCTGAAATACGCCCTGCGCATCGAGCACCGCGAGGGCGCCTTCATTGTCGAGGAAATTATAGGCGCCTTCGACGCTGATGCCCCAGTCGGTTCCGCCGGCTGTCTTCCAGCCATATTCCGCGCGCAGGATCGACTCGCCTTCATCGGTGATCCGGTCAAACCGGCTGCCGTTGGGCGGGGTGGTTCCATCAAAAAAGGTCTGGCCGAAAAAGTCGCTGACCGGACTATGTTCAAAGCGCTGCAGGCCGATCAGTTTTAGCCGTCCGCCGCCCAGAGCAAATTCATAATCCGTGCTGAATTCCGCATTCCATTCATCCTCGTTGCTGGAATAAAGCTCGAAAATATCGGGCTGACCAACTTGCGTTCGATCGGTGGCCACGCTTTCCCGTTTGCGATACAGCTGGTAAGCAGCATTGGCGTTGAACACCGAGCCCCCGTCGCCAGTGCGGCTATAGGATCCGCTCAGCTTTGGCTGGTCCTGCCGATAGCGGGCAACCTCGTCGCGCGCGAACAGCAAATTGCCAAAGCGATCAGTGACCCGTTCCGGACCTTCCACACCATTGCGCGCGGCATCATTCTCAATCGACAGGGTGAAATCGCCCTTGCCGAGCTTGCCGCTGATCGAGGCTTCTCCGGCAAACCAGTTGTTTCCCGAACGTCGCCATTGCGGCTGCCATTTGAAATTGCCGCTGATGCCGCTGGCTTCGCTTGCATTGGTCACCAGATTGAGGACCTGTCCGGACAATCCGGAAATGCTCAGTGTCGCACCGTCGACAATTTCGATCCGGACGACATTGGCAGCCGAAATCCGGCCAAGAAAAGTGAACGCATCGATATTCTTGCCCGAGATACGGGCACCATTGATCAGGACATTTTCGTCGGCCTGGCCCAGACCGCGCTCGTCACTATCGCCAGTGTCGATGGTGAATCCCGGTACCTGACGGACCATGTCCAGTGCCGTGCGAGGGTTGAAACGGGAAAATTGGCCCACGTCATATATCTGCCGTCCGCTTTCCGTGCGCGGTTGCAAAGAAGACAAGTCAGATGT
>JAGPVK010000369.1 GCA_018067055.1 Sphingomonadales bacterium
TGGCGGTAATTTCTGTCCGCGCGGCTGGGCTGATGCATCCGGAACATTGATTGCGATCAGTCAAAATAGTGCTTTATTCTCACTCCTCGGCACCATGTATGGCGGCGACGGACGCACCACATTTGCCTTGCCAGATCTCCGCGGTCGCGCGCCAATAAGCCTGGGCCAGGGGCCGGGGCTGCCAGCCTATCCCGTGCAGGGCGCCAAAGGCGGTTCGACGCAGTTTACACTGCTGGTCAATGAAATGCCGAGTCACAACCATATCGGCACGATGAGAGCCAGCAACCTGCCAGGCGATACCGCCAACCCCAATGACAATAGTCTAGCAACAACGGGAAGTGACAAGATTTACCATACCGGTGCTCCGGCCGTGAATATGGATGTCGGCACGGTTGTCGTCGGCAACACCGGCGGCAATTTCCCGGTGAACAAGGTGTCGCCTTATCTGGTGATGCGCTGGTGCGTTGCCATGGTGGGCGTTTTCCCTTCACGCAATTAATGCAGAAGGTTTTTTGATAAACTTTTTGTTTTTTTTCGAGTGAAAGGAAATTCCTCATGAAATTATTTAGAACGATCTCGGTCGCTTTGGCAGTTGGCGGTTTTTCGCTAGCACCGGCTCACGCTCAAGTTGACACCCAATATATTGGCCAAATATCTGCTTTTGCAGCTAATTTTTGTCCAAGAAACTGGGCCCCAGCGGATGGCACCTTGATTGCCATCAGTCAGAATAGTGCTTTATTTTCCT
Organism: Sphingomonadales bacterium; assembly: GCA_018067055.1. Lineage (GTDB taxonomy): Bacteria > Pseudomonadota > Alphaproteobacteria > Sphingomonadales > Sphingomonadaceae > Parasphingorhabdus. The sequence continues at coordinate 746 of JAGPVK010000369.1, forward strand.
TATTTGGCACATACTACGGGGGCAATGGCACCACCACCTTCGCTTTACCTGATCTGCGTGGACGGCGTCCAGTCGGTTACGGCGATGGTCCCGGGATTGGCACTTACCAAATGGGCCAAAGCTCCGGCACTACCCAATTCACCATGACCACCAATAATTTGCCCAGCCACAACCATGTCGGCATGTCGAGAGCCAGCAATTTGCCGGGCGACACAGCAAACCCCAATGATAACAGCTTGGCAACAACGGGAGCCAAAAGGATCTATCACAACAGCGCTCCGAATGTGAATATGGATGTCGGCACTGTGGCCATTAGCAATACCGGCGGCAGTCAATCGGTCAACAAAGTATCGCCTTATTTGGTTATGCGCTGGTGCGTTGCAATGTTCGGAATTTATCCTTCGCGCAACTAGACTGGTGTAATCTTGACCTCAGTTGTCTTCAGATATGCCAGAGTTTGCTGCATCGTTGGATGAGGTAAACTCTGGCCGCTGTCGTTGATGGAGAATGCTGTCCGTAGACTATGAATTTCGCTGTGGCACCTCTGCTACGACCTCCACTGTTCCGACAGCCCGATTTCACAGCCTCAATTTCCCTATACATCGGCACTTCGTTCCGCCACTATCGGTATATGGAACTAAATCTGAAAAACAGGACTGTGCTGGTTACAGCGGGCAGCAAGGGTATCGGGCTGGCCACTGCGCACGGATTTCATGCCTGCGGTGCCAAAGTCGCAATCTGCGGAAGATCCCAGGACAAGCTGGACGCCGCCGCAGCGCAAATGCCGGGCTGCATCGCGCTGACCGGGGATGTTTCGGTGTCAGAGGATATTGACCGGGTCGTCGATGCGACAACCAAAGAATTTGGTGGTATCGATATCCTGGTGAACAACGCAGGCGGCCCGCCGCCAGGGCTTTTTGCAGATCTGTCTGACGAAGACTGGGAAAAGGCCATTGAACTGACCTTGATGTCGGTCGTCCGGGCAACGCGTCTGGTGCTGCCGCATATGCGCGCCCAGAAATGGGGCCGTATCATCAATATTTCGTCATCCGGCGTGAAACAGCCGGTTCCGGGTCTGACCCTGTCCAATAGTATCAGAATGGCGGTATTGGGCTGGGCCAAGACGCTCGCCAATCAGGTGGCGGCTGACAATGTTCTAGTGAATACGGTGTGCCCCGGATTCACCCAGACCGACCGGGTTGCGCAAATCCTTGAGCAGCAATCCGCCGCCTCCGGCAAGAGCATCGAAGAGATTGCCGCTGCACTCGCCGCGCAGATCCCGATGCAGCGGATCGGCCAGCCTGAGGAAATCGCCAATCTTGCGGTGTTCCTCGGGTCCGATGCTGCCAGCTATATTACCGGTACGGCGATCCAGGTGGATGGGGGATCGGTCCAAGGCTACTGACGGCGCCGGACTTTCAATGCAACCGAGCAATTGAGCCTTTCTCACAACAATTCTTTTACAGCGAATAAAACCCCGCTAATGGGCGCGGATGACCGCAGAAAAACCAAAGCTCATCATCCGCATGGCGGAACTGGAAGACGCCAGGAAAATCTCCGCCCTGTCCCGCAAGGTGTATGGCAAAGGGGAGAATTACACGACCGAGGACGTCCGTGGCCAGATCAACAATTTTGCCGAAGGCCAGCTGGTCGCGGAATATGAAGGCAAGATTGTTGGCCATTGCGCAACCTTCCAGATTTCCGAGCAAACCGCACGCAGGGCGCATAGCTGGTCAGAAATTACCGGCGGCGGCTTTGCCGCGCGGCACGATCCCAATGGTCAAATTCTTTACGGCATGGAGGTCAGCGTCGATCCGGATTACCGGCGGCTGCGCATCGGTCTGCGCTTTTACAAGGTACGCCGGGAACTGTGCCAGCATCTCGGGCTGAAAGGGATCATCTTTGGCGGGAGGATGCCAGGCTATGCGCGACGCAAACGAAAATACCCCGACCCGGCCGATTATCTGAAAGCCGTAGTTGACAAGCAGTTCCGCGACCCGGTGATCAATTTCCAGCTGAACCAGGGCTTTGTGCCAATCGGAGTCCTGAAGGACTATATGCCGAGCGACACACCATCCGGCGGCCATGCTGTACATATGTTCTGGGAAAATCCGCTTGCAGCCGAAGCCAAGCTGGTCACCCAGACACCCCATGACCGGCTGCCGCAATCGGTGCGCGTTGCGACCGTGCAGTTCCAGATGCGCAAGATTGCCTCACAGTCCGAATTCGAAGAACAGGTCGAATATTTTGTCGATGTTGCAGCCGATTACGGGGCAGATTTCGTGACATTCCCGGAATTGTTCACGCTGCAATTGCTGTCGCTGGAAGGTGAAAAGCTCGAACCGGCGCAGGCGATCGAGAAAATCGCCGAATATACCGACCGGTTCAAGGAAGTGATGGAGAAGCTCGCGGTCTCCTATCATATCAACATCATCGGCGGCTCGCATCCGACGCGGATGGAAAATGGCGATATTCGCAACATATCCTATGTGTTCCTGCGCAACGGCGCGGTTTATACGCAGGACAAGCTGCACCCTACGCCCAGCGAAGTGCGCTGGTGGAATATCAAGGGCGGCTATGGCGCGGAAGCGATTCCGACCGATTGCGGCCCGATCGGGGTGATGATCTGCTATGACAGCGAATTCCCGGAAATGGCGCGCCATCTGGTCGATCAGGGCGCGATGATCCTGTTCGTCCCCTTCTGCACCGATGAACGCCGCGGCTATTTGCGGGTGCGTTATTGCTGCCAGGCGCGGGCGGTGGAGAACCAGTGCTATGTGGTGATGTCGGGTGTTGTCGGCAATCTGCCGAATGTCGAGAATATGGACATTCACTATGCCGAGAGCGCGATATTGACGCCGTCGGACTTCCCGTTCGCACGCGATGGTGTCGCAGCCGACACGGCACCGAATACCGAAACGATCGCGCTCGCCGACCTGTCGATGAGCAGCCTGCTGACTAGCCGGCAATCGGGAGCGGTGCAGAATTTGAAGGACCGCCGCTTCGATCTTTATCGAGTGCTGTGGAAAGGTTAGGCGCGGTCACCGGCCACCATCCGGGTGGCGGGTGACAGGAAATAGATTCCGCAGCCGTTGACCAATTTTCAGCCGCTGCTTTTCATCATATCCGCCCAGGTGCCAGCGGCCTTGACGCGGCCCTTTTCCAGCGTGATCAACTGGTCGGAATGTTCCAGAGTGGGCAGTCGGTGACCGATCACAATGACGGTGATATCGTCGTGCAGCTTGTCGATCGTATCGCGGATACGAGCCTCATTTTCCAGATCGAGCGCGCTGGTCGCTTCGTCCAGGATGATCAGCTCGGGTTTCTGGATCATCGCCCTCGCCAAGGCAATCCTCTGTTTTTCGCCGCCGGACAGACGTTGCCCCGCATCTCCGACGACGGTTTCCAGCTTTTCGGGCAGATCGAACACGAAATCCGCGGATGCAAATTTCAGTGCTCTTTCAAGCTCCTCATCCGTTGCATTCTCATCCGCCCAAAGCAGATTGTTGCGGATCGTGTCATGAAACAGAAAAACATCCTGAGGCATATAAGCGACAGACTTTCGCCAGCTTAGCCGGTTTGTCTCATCAAGCAAAATACCGTCAATCTCGATCGTGCCCGTATCCGGGGTCAGCAACCCCATGATCAGGTCGGCTAGAGTGGACTTCCCCGAGCCCGACGTCCCCATGATTGCCGTGGTTTGTCGGATCGGAATCTCGATATTGATATCGCGAAGCGAGGGTATGCCACGGGTTTTGTAGCTGAACGACACGCCTGACAATTTGATGGATTTGTTGAATTGAATTTTGTCACCGGAATTCTGCGATAGCGTTTTCTCCCGTGCGCCACCGGCCGCGCGCATCAGATCCTGATAATTCGCCAACACCGCACCGGAATGAAGAATATTGTTGATCTGGTTCTGAACCTCGCGGATTTGGGGGGAAAGACGAGAAAATATCAGGACGAGAATGAGCAAAGTGGGCAATGAAAGATCGAATGACGTAACCCCGATATAAAGCAGCGTCACCATGAACAGAGCGACCAAAATCTGGAAAATGAAGGTCATCGCTGCGTTCAAATGCGTGAACTGCAACATGCGATGGCGTAACAGGCTGCGTATTCTTATCATCGACTGGCTCTGTCTGCTTTCGCTTCTGAGAATTTTGATCAGCTTGATTCCGGACAAACCTTCCTCAACCGTCTGTTGCACCTGCCGGTTTGCATCGCTCAACCGCTTTCCCTGATCATGGGCAAGCGCATGCTGTCCCCGCATGGCAAAGAAAAGCCCCGCTCCCAGAACAATTGCAGCAAGCGTCAGTGGCAAGGAAAGGCTGAAGGCGACGATGATATAGGCCGTGATCGAAAAGGTCGATATGATGAACCGAACGGAAAACAGCAAAGCGGATCCCAGCCGATTGATCTCGTTCACCAGCAAATTGGACATGTCTGATTTTTTCTGTGTGGTCAGCCATTCCCACCGGGCTTCGAGCATCGCATCAAAACTTTTCGTTCGAAGATCATCCAGCAATTCCAAGCGGAAGCGTTCGGAGACGATGGTCTGGCTATAATTTATCAAAGCCCGGAAAATATTGAGGGCCAGAAATGCACTCAAAAGTCCGACCAATGTGATCGGAATGCCGACAAAAGACAGGCCGTTTACGATCACACCAACAACCCCGGTTGGTTCCGCTTGGGATTGTTGTAACGCGCCCAGCAGCGGGACCAGCAGGACAAGTCCTATGCCCTCGGTGATGCTGGACAGAAAAAGAAGCGACGCAAAAAACAGCGACCGTGCCCGCGAAAATTGCCACATCATTTTCAAATATGTCAGAATCAACATGCTGACCGTTTAGTCCAAGCGCTGAACTAATCAATCGAAAGGCGTCCAGGGCGGTGCCCTTGCTATCAATTGAAACTCATCGGCAGAACAGCAGGATGGCGGGTTCACAGTTCGCTTCATTGCAGGTAGCCAGGGCCGCTTCCGCTGTTATTGCGTTTTCCAATCTGGAGCGGGAGATTACCGCCGCCGATATTTCGCCGCACATCCGAACGCCTTGAACAAGGGGCGGTTCTGGGTGGAATGTAACTTGCCAAAAACCACGGCTGATTGGAATCAGGAAGACGGTGATGGTGTGGTCAGATGGACTTGTAAATTAGCCCTGTGGCCAGAAAAGCATCTGCAACCTTCAGAATGGGTTCGCTGGAAACAGCCCCATTCGAGAAAAACACGCCCCCCAATTCGGCCATTTTTCAGAGTGCTCCAAAATCAGTCCGCAATGTCGGGAGCGCAGAAGGAAGATGCATCAACAAGCTATGATCAGATTACGGGCCATCAGATCATCCAGAAATGCCAGGGAATCCGCTCGAAAACTATCTGCATCGACTTCAAACTCTTCGCACAGATCGGCACATAGTTGAGCAACGGAAATCGGCTTCTCCAGCTTCCGCCATATGTGGGAAGCAATGGAATCAAAATCATAATAGGCACCGTTTTCGACGTTCAACATCACGATTTTGTCTTCAATGTCGGTAAAAATAACAGCTTCATCATGGAAAACTTTGCTGTCCATATCGAGATTCATGCAACTCTCCAAAAACAGCGCAACCGGACATAATATTGCGAGCAGAACAGCTCATGCTATGCATCAGATATAGCCAAAACGGAACATCAAATCCCGATGATTTCTAGCAATTTTTGCAACCTGTTCGGCGCTTAAACTGCTGCGCCTATCGTCACCCGAATTCAGGCCGGGTGCAACCATTTCCCGTACAAATCGTAAATCCGGCAAGACGGTATTCTTCCCAGATATCCCGCCAACGATATTCAGACAATCAGAACACGGGAAATGACGAGTGTCCAGCACAGGAAGTCCACAGGGTGAACCTCGAACAGGCACGACCGCCACACATGGCCCCTGCGCCCCTTCGGCTGATTGTTAGGTCATGAACGATACCAACAGTCGCTTCCCCGCATTTGCATCTCGACGGATACGCCTGATCATTGCTGCAATTTGTGCCGTATTGCTTCTAATCATATTGCTATTGGGCGCTGTGCCGGCGAGCCTGTTGCAAAGCCTGATCCATCAAGAATTACAAGGCGCATCCGACCGTGAGGTGGAAATTGGCGCCGTCAGCAGAGACAGTTTCTTTTCCTATTCTCCCGTCATCACCGTCCGCGATGTGCGGGTTGCGCAGCCAGACTGGGCGGGTAAGGGCGATTTCCTGATAGTGAAATCAATATCGGCGCGGGTGGCAGTGCTCGATGTGATCGCGGGCAACGCAAAACCTGATCGGGTCCGGATAGACGGGCTCGACATTTCTCTCATCCGGAGCAAGGAGGGTCGCAGAAACTGGGATGATGACGACGCGGACAGTGATGATGAAAACGAAAATCCTGCACCTGTTTTGACCGATCTCGATATCAGCAATTCGCATTTCAGTTTTACAGATAGAAAACGAGACCTCTCACTAGATGGACCGATTTCCGTTGATTCCAAGAACGGGCTTCGTGCCGAAGCAAGCGGGACATTTCTGAAATCCAAAGCCACCTTGTCGATTACCGCTGGCACCATCGCTGGCACAGATCCCAGCGCCGATTATCCTTTCAAATTGTCGCTGCAATCACCGGCTCTGCAGCTGACCGCAAAAGGACAGATGCAGGGGGTGTTGAACGCGGACCGGT
>JAGPVK010000032.1 GCA_018067055.1 Sphingomonadales bacterium
GGTTCCAAAATACCTTCTGGCAAGGATCCACGAACCTGATCGACCGCATTTTTTACTTCGTTGACGCTGTTGTTTACGTCCGCGCCAATTTCAAATTCGACAAATGTTCGGCTGCTGCCTTCGCTTGCCGTTGAGCTTATATTCTTGACACCGCTAATCGAACGGACCGCTGCCTCCACCCTCTGGGTGATCTGGCTCTCAATCTCTGTCGGTGCAGCGCCCGGCTGAGCAATATCCACAGAGACTGCCGGAAATTCAACTTCCGGGTTGTTCACCACATCCATGCGGTTGAAGCTCAGCAGGCCGGCAAAAAGCAGCCCTGCAAACAGCACCAACGGGGCCACCGGATTGCGTGTGCTCCAGGCAGAAATATTGCGAAGATTCATTGATCAGGCCTCAAATTTGCGCACGATTCACGCGCCGCCGGCTTTCTTTTGGACTTTCGGCTGTACGGTTTCGCCGGGACTCAAGAAGCCACCTGCTCGGAGCACCACCTTCTCGTTTCCGGTCAAGCCGGAAGTGATCGAAAGTCCTGCTTCAGACACTGAACCGATGACAACGTCGCGCCGCACCGCCTTGTTGTCCGGTCCGACGATATAGACAAAGCTGCCCTTGCTGTCATTTTGCAAGGCAGACTCAGGCAAAATTGCAACTTCGGACGTTCCGCTCTGGATCCGTGCACTGGCAAATCCGCCTGGCCGCAACGCACTATCATAGCCCAACGAAATTCGGGCGATACCCTGACGGGATTGCGGATCAATTATCGGAGAAATCTGCCAGACCTGTCCGGTCAGGATCTTGTCGGTACCGACCGGGGTGACTTGCGTGGAAATGCCCACCGAAATATTGGCCAAATCACTTTCACCCAGCAGTGCCTGCAATTCCATTTCCCCGTCTTGTGCCAACAAGAATAATGTTCCGCTGCCTTGGGTTACCGTCTGCCCCGGTTCGACATTGCGTTCCAATACGAAACCAGCCTTGGGGGCCACGACGTTCAACCGGTTATTGCGCGCCCGGGTTTCGTTTAACTGGGCCTGTGACACTCGCAGACGGGCTGCGGCGGAATCGCGGGTTGCTGTCAACCGGTCGATATCAGCTTTGGATATAAATCCCCGGTCCACCAGCTGCGCTGCACGATCCAGATTTGCCTGTGCAAGATTGAGATCGGCACGAGACACGCCCACCGATGCTTCCAGGCCCGCGGCTTGCTGGATTTGCACAGATCGATCAATACTGGCCATGATCTGGCCCTGCTTGACCCAGTCTCCAGCGTCGACATAGACATTGGTTACCCGCCCGCCTTCACCGACTATACTGACTGGAATTTCTCGCCGGGCTGCCAGCGTTCCCGTCGCATTTATCGTTCGGATGACCTGCTGTTTGCCAGGGGACATGACCGTGACCATCGGCGCCTGACTTGCGGTGTCATCTTTGACCGCGCCGCCAGTAAAATAATTATAGCCGATATAGGCGAGCAAAAGCGCTACAACGACCGCAGCCGTTATGATTATCCACCGCCGGCTTGTGGCGCGTGCTTCGGTATCGTCAAGCATGGTGACATCTTCGCTGGGGATGGTGGATTCATAGTTCATTTTGTTACTCTTCGGTCGGGTTCTTATCGTATTTCTACGCTGCAATACACAAAAGAATCGCTGATTTTCCGTTCAGTTCGGTTTTCCACCAGCTGTGTTACATAAATATGGCACCGGCGGCAAGCGGGAACAGGATTCTGCCCTTCTTACAAGCCCCGGTTCGATCAACGACCGACATCAGGACACGAAAGGGCCGATTGCAACCGAACCGGCCCTTCCCGTCTATGAATTTCCTGCTGAAAAGCGGGGGTTAGCGCACTCTGCCACGCTGAATGAGGTTCAGGATCAGCAATAGAACAACCGCACCGACAAAAGCGGTGAATAAACCGATGATCGAGAATTGCTGAATGCTGCCACCAAAGCCAAAATATCCGCCGACAAAATTGCCAATGACTGAGCCGATGATGCCAACAATGATATTCAAGAAGACGCCCATGGAAGCATCACGCCCCATCACCATGCTAGCAAGCCAGCCTGCAACGCCGCCAACGATCAATGCAATAATCCAACCCATATATTCCTCCTGGTTTTATGCGAAAGACAATTTCTTACGCGTTAGAATAGAGATACATATAGGATTATTGCTTTGACTAGAAGGAATAAAAAGGGCCGTCGGAACTTGTCCGGCGGCCCTTTGAATATTTACAGTCGGACAGTCGTCCGTCAATATTTCTGCTGGCGCTCGTACAAGTCGCGATAATGTTGGATCCGAGTGACTCGCAGTCCAGGCATACCAGACCGGTCAACAGCCCGTTGCCAAGATGCAAATTCTTCCAGGGAAAGATCATAACGGTCGCAGACTTCGTCGACCGACAGCAAGCCGCCGTTTACAGCCGCAACGACTTCCGCCTTGCGACGCACGACCCAGCGAGTCGTACCGGGCTTTGGCAAATCATCAATGGTTAGCGGTTCACCCAGGGGCCCGACAACTTGCGCTGGTTTTATTTTTTGGTTTTCAATCATACTACCCTCAAATTTGCCGTTCGGCATTTTACCCAGTTTCCCGTTGCGTCTGGCCTTAGTAACGGTAGAGTTTTTCGATTACCTGAACTGCCAAGGTAAACGTCACGTTTATAAATTCGATTATTCATGCATTTCCCTAATTTCCTGCTGCGCCAGATCCGGCCGAAAACAACCGGTTTTGAACAATAATGGTTCCCTGCGACCGGACAGTTCCGAACCATATCTGCCGGCAAAAAACGCCATCCGTTCTTCCATGAAGGAAGAGTGGAGTGCTGTCTTAGCTGCTGACAGGCCCCGACTGGCCTTGCCGAAATCCTTTGCCGACGGACTGGACGCCTGTCGGGCAATGGCGCGAGTGAGCAAGGCCTTCTGATCCGCATAGTTGGTGGGTCCAGCCGGACCTTGATCACCGACATTCTGTTCGCGGTTCTGATGGGGAAAGTTCATATCCATAGCCGCTGGTCTAGCAGCGAAGATATAAACTAGTGTAAAAGGGGTGTTCACACCGCCTTAGGACAAGTTAAGCAATCCTTCCTTGTATCGAAGCAATTCGTACCAAAATGGATCACAACGGGACAAACTGAAGCAAATGTTCGCTGCGCTGGCGCTGGCAGCGGGATTTCTTTAAGGACGGCAATTGATATGACGGATAGAATCAACGGAAATTTTCAACTGGGTGACGACCTGACTGGCAAGCGCATTGTGGTAGCCATGTCGGGCGGCGTCGATTCGAGCGTCGTGGCGGCACTGGCGGCGCGAACCGGTGCCGAAACCATCGGCATCACCTTGCAGCTGTATGATCATGGTGAAGCCGTCGGGCGCGTTGGCAGCTGCTGTGCCGGACAGGATATTCGCGATGCCCGCGCCGTCGCCGACCGGCTCGGCATTGCTCATTATGTTTTTGATCACGCCAGCCGGTTCAAGGATTCGGTCATGGATGTATTCGCCGACGAATATATGGCCGGCCGGACCCCGATTCCCTGCGTGCAGTGTAACATGGGTGTGAAATTTACCGATCTGCTGCAACTGTCTCGCGAACTGGGTGCCGATTGCTTGGCGACCGGACATTATGTGCGTCGCGTTGTTACGCCAAACGGTGCAGAATTGCACAGGGCGCTCGATCCCGCGCGCGACCAGAGCTATTTCCTGTTTGCTACAACGCAGGATCAGCTGGATTATCTGCGCTTCCCGTTGGGCGATATGCCCAAGACACAGGTGCGCGAAATTGCCGAAGAGATGGGACTGGCGGTGGCCTTCAAGCCGGATAGTCAGGATATCTGTTTTGTCCCCAATGGCGATTATGCCAGTGTCGTCCGCAAATTGCGACCGGACGCAGACGATGATGGCGAGATTGTCCATATCGACGGCACACCAATGGGGCGACACAAGGGGCTGATTCATTATACGGTTGGACAGCGCAAAGGATTGGAAATTGGCGGTCAGGCCGAGCCACTTTATGTAATCCGGCTAGAGCCCGAAACCAAGCGCATCGTGGTCGGCCCGAAAGAGGCGCTGGCGGTTGCGTCGGCCTCGTTGCGCGATATCAACTGGATCGGTGGTGACTATGTCGGTCCGGTCGAGGTCAAGGTTCGTTCGATGGCCAAACCGACTCTCGCCCGGCTGGAAGGGCAAGAGCTGCAATTCCACAATCCTGAATTTGGTGTGGCGCCGGGCCAGGCGGCGGTATTCTATCACAAGGAACGGGTGTTGGGCGGGGGCTGGATCGATAAAACTGCTGCGGTTGAACAACAATGGCTAGCGGGCGCGGAAGTGTAGTTTACTCGGCGTCCAACTGGGCGTCAGTGAGCATCATACAGCCCCAGCCTTCCCGGAATTCAGCCGTCGCCGATTCAATCATGAGGGCCGAAGCGGTGACTCTTTTGCGCTCTTCATCCACGCTCAAACCGATTAATTCCATCCCGGGTTCAAAGTCTTTTTGGCAATCCTCAATATCCCGCCCTTCCACATAATGGCAGGAACAGGCTACTCTGGCACCATAAGCGGTGCCGATATTCAGCTGTCCCTTGATAGAGGCATAATTATAGGCCAGCACGGCGATCAGGATCAGCAGGAATAGCCCCCCGATATATAAAGCCGTGCGCCATTTGGTCAGTGGAGCCCTGGATGTTGTTTTTACGGTTGCCATGGCGGCTTCTATTGGTGCAACGACATCGGATGCACAAGATTAAACTCGCTTTGTTGACGGTCCTGGCGATCGCCCTTTCCGGTTGCGGGGGCACCGGCAATCCGGCGACGCCACCACAGAAAAGTGCCGCGGAACTGGCCTATATCTCGGATTCCAGCCCGGTGGCCAAGGCTCGGCTGGATGCCGCGATTGCGCCACTGTTCGAAGATCCGGCCATGGCGGAAACGCGCGCTTTTCTGGTCATGTATCGCGGAAAGATCATCGCCGAGCGCTATGGTGAGGGCTATGATGAGGACACAAGATTGATCAGCTGGTCAATGGCGAAAAGTTTCACCGGAGCCTTGATCGGATTTCTCGTCGCGGATGGACGACTGGTGCTCGATGATCCAGCTCCCGTGCCCGCATGGCAAAGGCCTGGCGATCCGCGCGGCGAAATCACGTTGCGGCAATTGCTGCAGATGTCTTCCGGCCTTGATCATACCGAAGTGCCCGAGGAGGGCGGCAAGACTGTCTATGAGGCCGACACCAACCGCATGCTGTTCCTGGACGGTTCCCAGGATGCTGCGGCTTATGCTGAAGCGCGACCGATGGAAGCCAGGCCGGGTGAGAAGTTCGAATATAGCACCGCCACCAGCATCATTCTGTCCGATATCATCACCCGCACCCTGACCAAGAGCATTGATCCGCAAGTCCGGCGCGATGTCACCCTGCGTTTCATTCGCGGGCGACTACTGGAGCCACTCGGCATGGAGGGAACCTATCCGGAATTTGGTCCAAACGGTACATTTCTGGGCGGCAGCTTCATTCATGCCACCGCACGCGACTATGCCAAGTTCGGCGAATTTCTGCGCCACAATGGTGCTCGCAAAGGCGCGCAGCATTTGCCGGTCAGCTGGGTACGGTTCATGAAAACATCTTCAAGGAACGACCCGGCTTATGGTGGCCACCTCTGGCTGAACAAAAGACGACCCGAAGGCCGTGGTCAGGTGCTGTTTCCGGACAATGGGCCAGACACGATTTTTGCGGCACTGGGCCATCTCGGCCAGCAGATTGTGGTATCTCCCGCTCAGCAGCTGACGGTGGTCCGGCTGGGCAAGACACAGGATGATGTGCTGGCGCCGATGAGTGCCCAGATCGGCCGGATCATGGCGCTGTTCCCGATCGGCAGTTAACTCCCAACGGGAATCGTCAAGCTAAAGGCGAAACGTGCCTTCGACCACGGTCACGCATTTCCCGCCGAGCCAGGCCCGGTCGCCATCCAGGCGACAATTGACGTAGCCGCCGCGCTGGCTTGCCTGATAGGCGGTAAAACGGTCGCGACCCAGTTGCCCGGCCCAATAAGGCGTAAGCACGGCATGAGCGGAACCGGTCACGCTATCCTCGTCGACACCACCACCGGGCACAAAAACCCGGCTGAGTACATCGGTATCCGTGCCCGGCGCGGTGCAGATAAACTGGGCATTGCCGAGCGCCGCCAGCGCTTTCAGATCAGGCTTGAGCGCCAGAACATCGTCGGCATGGTTGTAGCGCAGAACATGATAGCGTCCTTCGTGAAACTGAGTCTCGACCGGGCTGCCACCGACCAAGGCGACAATTTCCGGCATGTCTTTCGGCGCAGGGGCATAAGCCGGGAGGTCCAGCGCATAGCCATCTCCGTCACGCATCACGGTCAAGATGCCCGCTTTCCGGGTCTGGAAGGTCACCTGTTGCCGGTCAGGGGATTGCGACAATATGATATGTCCGCTGGCGAGCGTAGCATGACCGCAGAGCGCGATTTCGACCGACGGGGTAAACCAGCGCAGTTCGTAGTCAGCATCCCCGCTGCCGTCTGGCAGGTAGAAGGCGGTCTCGGCAAAGTTATTTTCTTCGCCGATTGCTTGCAGGACAGCATCCTCCAGCCAGGTTTCGAGCGGCATGACCGCTGCCTGATTACCGGTGAAGGGTCGGTCGGCAAAAGCATCGACATGAAAATAGGGCAGATTTGTCATGGGTAGAGCAGTCCTTCCGTCCAGGCGTCACCATCGCGGACAAAGGCCCGCCGTTCGTGCAATCGGTGTGCCCGGTCCTGCCAGAATTCAAATCGAGCGGGGCTAAGGCAATAGCCCGACCAGTGCGGCGGGCGCGGCACATCGCCGCCGGCAAAGCGATCGCTCATTTCCTCGAACCGCGCTTCGAAGGTCGCCCGGCTGTCCAGCGGACGGGATTGTTCAGATGCCCAGGCGCCCAATTGCGAATCCCGGCTGCGGGTGGCAAAATATTCATCAGCCGCGGTGTCTGGAACCGGTGAGAGGCTGCCTTCGATCCGGATCTGTCGGCGCAGGCTTTTCCAGTGAAACAATATCGCAGCCTTCGGATTTTCAGCGATATCGCCTGCCTTGCGGCTTTGTTTATTGGTATAAAAAACAAAGCCTTCGGGGCCGTGGCCTTTCAGCAGAACCATCCGCGCCGACGGCTGTCCGCTCGCATCGGCAGTGGCAATGGTCATTGCGTTGCTGTCATTAATCTCGCTGGCGCGGGCTTCGGCGAACCACTGGTTGAACAGGGAAAAAGGATCGGTCATGACGGCGTCCTTAACATTGTCGACCGCACCGGCAAACAAACAAAATTTTGTTCCACGACAAGCCGTTGCTTTCTGCTAAAAGCGATGCAACGGGAAAGGGGCAGCATGAACTGGGACCTGATTTTTACGATCACCAACAATTATGCCTTGCTGATGTGGCTGCTGCTTGCATTCGCTCCGCGAAGCGCAGCAATATTGACGGGCCTTTTTTATGGCGGAATTGGACTGCTGGCCGGTACCTATGCAGTGATCATCATTCCGTTGATGACCGGCCTGATCGATGGCGGCAGCGGTGCGGCCCCCGATTTTACAACTCTGGCTGGAGTGCAGCAATTGCTTTCCACTCCCGGTGGAGCGACCGTGGGATGGATCCACTATCTCGCCTTTGATCTGTTTGTCGGGCTATGGGTGGCGCGCAATGCGGATAAATACGGGTTTGCACGCTGGTTACAGATACCTATTCTGCTGTTTGTCCTGATGCTGGGGCCATTGGGACTGGTTCTCTATCTGCTGCTCCGTTTCACGCGGCACAACAAGGTTGCAGAAGCCGTTATACCTGAATAAAACACTGGAGTTGAAAATCAGCGGAAAGTTCCAATCTCTGCATGGTAAGGATTTGAAAAAGGCTAAATAATGATCGATCCCTATCAAGCACTGGGTGTTGCCAAGGGCGCAAACGACAAAGAAATCAAGAGCGCCTATCGCAAGCTCGCCAAGGAACTGCATCCGGACAAGAACAAAGATAATCCCAAGGCAACCGAACGTTTTTCCGACGTCACCAAGGCCTATGACCTGTTGCTGGACAAGGACAAGCGTGCGCAATTCGATCGGGGCGAGATCGATGCTGAAGGCAATCCGACCGCACCTTTCGGCTTTGGCGGCGGGGGTGGGTATCAACGCCGTCCGGCAGGCCAGCAACCTGATTTCGGTAATGCCGGCGCAGATTTCGGCGATATTTTCGAAGGTCTGTTTGGCGGCGGCGGTGGTGGTTCGCCATTCGGCAACCGTCAGCGCACCGCACCACCGGCCAAAGGCGCCAATGTTGCCTATCGGCTGAAGGTGGAATTTAGCGCTGCCGCGACGTTACAGAAGCAACGCATAACGCTGGAAGATGGCAAAACCATTGACCTCAGCCTGCCCAAGGGTGTCGAGGAAGGCACACAGATGCGCCTCAGCGGCAAAGGCCGTGCCGGTCCGGGCGGCAATGGCGATGCCATTGTCACCATTCATATCAACCCGCATCCGTTTTACAAACGCGACGGCGACAATATCACGCTGGAATTGCCGATCAGCTTGAAAGAAGCGGTGGAAGGCGCAAAGATCAAGGTTCCGACCGTGGACGGACCGGTGATGCTGTCCATTCCACCAGAGTCGGATTCCGGCAAGACGCTGCGGCTGAAAGACAAGGGCTTCCATGGCAAGTCCGGTGCGCGCGGAAATCAGCTGGTCACATTGATG
>JAGPVK010000371.1 GCA_018067055.1 Sphingomonadales bacterium
ATTGCCAATGATATTGCGCAAATCCTGGTCAGGCGCACGAAAGTCTCCCCATAAATTTTGGTGCGCTGGCAAGCCCCCTCAGACTTGGCCAGCGGCGATCGCGACCCGGAATATCTCTACAGCTACAACATCTAACGCTGGAATCCGAGTCCCAGATAGTAAAATAACGACACTGGCAACCGATCAGGTGATTTCTGTCACAATAAGGGACAAATTCAAGGATTTCTGAAAGAAATTCAGAGGTTTCGTTCGTTAAAGCCCGCGAAACTCTATTGCGTCGCTGATCGGCACACGGGGCACATCAAAATTGTTGATTGGCGCATCCGGATCGCGATAGCCAATCGCCATCCCGCAAAAGAAGATATGGTCGTCGTCGATGCCGAGCAATTCCCGCATATGGGTGCCGTACATCGCCCAGATTTCCTGGGGGCAGCTGTCGAGGCCTGCTTCGCGCAACAGCAGCATCACGGTTTGCAGCCACATGCCCATGTCCGACCATTGCGGTGGCCCCATATATTTTCTGGTGTAGGTGAACAATTGCACCGGTGCGCCAAAGCTGTCCCAGTTTTTTGCCATTTGCGCGACGCGTCCGGCGGTATCACCGCGTTCCAGACCGACGGCGTCGAACATCTCTTTACCGACTGCGCGGCGCTGTTCTTCGTAGCGGCCCTCGAGATCCTTGGGATAGATCGCATATTCCATGCCTTCGCCCATTGGCGCAGTCGCGGCCTTGGCCTTGATGGCAGCTGTGATCCGGGTCAGTTCGTCGCCGCCGACGACAACCGCACTCCATGGCTGGGTGTTCCCGCCAGAAGGCGAGCGTTGCGCCGTTTCCAGAACGCGTTCGAGCGTTGCGCGGTCAACCGGCTTGTCGAGAAACTGGCGGACGGAACGGCGGGAATTAACGGCTTCGGTAACGTTCATTCGCTAATCCTCATCAAATAGCCCGGCCAATTGCTCGACCATGGTTCCGCCCAATTGCTCGGCATCCATGATCGTCACGGCTTTCTTGTAGTAACGCGTCACGTCATGGCCGATACCGATGGCGACCAGCTGGACTGGCGAGCGGCTTTCGATCCATTCTATCACCTTGCGCAAATGGTTTTCCAGATAGGCGCCATGGTTGACCGACAGGGTGCTGTCGTCAACCGGTGCGCCGTCGGAAATGACCATCAATATCCGGCGTTCTTCGGGCCGGGCGATCAGCCGGCTGTGGGCCCAGAGCAGGGCCTCGCCGTCGATATTCTCCTTGAGCAGGCCTTCGCGCATCATCAGGCCGAGGTTTTTCTTGGCGTGCCGCCATGGCTCGTCGGCTTTCTTGTAGACGATATGGCGCAGGTCGTTGAGCCGTCCGGGATTGGCGGGACGATCCGCAGCGAGCCAGTCCTCGCGAGTCTGGCCACCTTTCCAGGCGCGGGTGGTAAAGCCGAGAATTTCGGTTTTGACGCCGCAGCGCTCGAGCGTCCGGGCCATGATGTCGGCAGAAATTGCTGCGATCGAAATCGGTCGGCCGCGCATCGAGCCGCTATTGTCGATCAGCAAGGTCACGACGGTGTCGCGGAAATCGGTTTCGCGTTCGATCTTGTAGGACAGGCTGTGCGAGGGATTGCTGACCACGCGGGCGAGGCGGGCGGCATCGAGCATGCCTTCCTCCTGATCGAAGTCCCAGCTGCGGTTCTGCTGCGCCATCAGGCGGCGTTGCAGCCGGTTGGCGAGCTTGGTGACCGCGCCCTGCAGGCTGGTCAATTGCTGGTCGAGAAAGGCGCGCAGCCGCGTCAGTTCCTCTTCGTCGCACAGCTCGGTGGCGCTGACGACCTCGTCATATTTTTCGGTCCAGGCGGTATAGTTGAAACCGGGGGGCAGATCGGACATCGCCCGGTTGGGACGGACCGGCATCATGCCATCGTCGCCGGCGTCTCCCATTTCTTCTTCGGCGCCTTCTTCCAGTTCCTCGGCATTCTGGTCGCTTTCACCGTCCTGACTATCATCGTCGGATGGTTCCGACCGCATTTCCGATTCGCCCTGATCGCCGGTCGCTTCCTCGTCGGCGCCGTCATCGGTGCTGTCGTCGCTGTCCTCGTCGCTATCATCCTCGCTGTCCTCCGCTTCGGAGTCATCGTCGCTCTTGATCAGATCGAGATGTTGCAGCAATTGCGTCGACAATTTGGCAAAACTGTTCTGGTCGTCGAGCGTCAGGTTGAGGCCATCGAGATCGGCGCCGGCACTTTCCTCGATCCACTCGCGGAGCATGTCGAGGCCCTTGATCGTGCCCGGTGGCGGTGCCTGTCCGGTCAGCTTTTCCCGCGCCAGCAACGCCAGAGCGGTGGAAATTGGCACTTCGTCGCGATTTTGGGCCCGTGCAATCGGGTCGGAACGCATTCGCATTTCCAGCGCGGCGTTCAGATTGTCCTTGGCGCCGGCCATGACCCGCGATCCGAGCGCGTCGGTGCGCACCTGTTCGAGAGCATCGAAACAGGCGCGTGCCACCGCTTCCTGCGGCGCATTTTTCCGGTGCAATGCTTCGTTGTGATGGCGCAATTTCAGCGAGAAACTGTCGGCAAACCCCCGCGCTTCGGCAACTTGCGCTGGCGGCAAATCGCGCGCCGGCATCGGCACCTTGAGATGCGGTCCGGCTTGCGATGGCGCTTCGGCGGTATAGGCGAGTTCCAGGTCCGGATCGCGGGCGATCGAACGCGCCGCGCCGCCGAGCACGTCTTTCAGGTCATCAAGTTTGGAACGATCAGCCATAGAAGCGAACAGCTTTAAGCGGAAAGGCCAGCGGAATCAAAGGCCTAATTTCCTGCATTTTTGTTAGGCGGAAGCGTGCGCCTAGCGATCCGGCGCGGCGGGAGTCTGCTCCGGGCGGCGCTCGATCGCCACACCATCGCCGTTGATCTTCAAATCCACCGGCACACCGCCGATTTCCGTGCCAATTCTAACACCCGAATCGCCGTTAATTCTGACTTCGGAATTGCCGACATCCACTGGTATTTCAGGGATTTCGGGAAGATCGAGCGGAGTGACCGGGCCTTCCGGATCGGGTTTGCGATCCGGCTTGGCGGTGGCAGCAGGTTTCTTGGCCTGGACCGCCTGTTGCATGAAATCCTTCCATATCCGTGCCGGCAGGCTGCCGCCACTGACGCCCTTCAGCGGTGTATTGTCATCATTGCCGATCCACACGCCGACCACCAGCCGGTCCTCGCCGTCACCGGCATAGCCGACGAACAGGGCGTCGCGGTTATTCTGGCTAGTCCCGGTCTTGCCGTAATTGGGAATCGACAGCATTGCCCGGCGGCCAGTGCCGTCATTGACCGCAGATCGCAGCAGCGCTTCCATATTGGCGTGGGTTTTCGACTCATAACGCCCCGGCCAGTCAAACAGCCATTCGGTCCAGCTCTGCGAATCCTTTTTGAACGCATAAGGCTCTACCGGCCATTTGTTTCCAGCCATTCCGGCATAAGCAGCGGTGAGTTCCATCAGCGTCATCGTCGATGTGCCAAGCGCCAGGCTCGGGTCATCCTCCGCCAGCCGCGACTTGATCCCCAAATTGCGCGCTTCGCGGATCACTGCCCGGTCGCCAAGCTGGCCAAACAGACGCACTGCCGCGACATTGCTCGACTTGGCGAACGCTTCCTTCAGCGTGATCGAACCGCGATAGTTTTCTCCGGCATTTTTGGGCAGATAGCCGCCCTTTGTGATCGGCGTATCGTCGATCAGGTCATCTGGCTGCATTCCGGAGCGCAGCGCGGCCAGCCAGACAAACAGCTTGAACGTTGATCCTGGCTGACGCTTGGCCTGGGTCACCCGGTTGAAGGCGGATTTTGCATAATCCTTGCCACCGATCATCGCCACCACTTCGCCATCGGGACGCATCGCGATCAGCGCAACCTGTGCCTGACCGAGCGGCGCTCTCGCAACGGCGCGGCGAGCAATTTCCTGCATCCTTGAATCAAGCGTGGTGGTCAGGTTCAGTTTCTCGTAACTGAGGTCGGTCAGTTCCCGCGCTTGCGGCATCGCCCAGTCGGCAAAATAGGTGCCAGTGGGCAGGGCGTTCTTGGCGCGGACATCCAGTCTGGCGGTGCCGATGGCGTCGGCTTCCTGCTGGCTGAGATAGCCCGCACTGACCATTGCGGCCTTGACCAGATTGGCGCGTTTTGCCGCCAGTTCCGGGTTGCGGGTCGGGGCGAGACGGGAGGGGGCCTGGACCAGACCAGCCAGCATGATCGCCTGTTCCAGCTTCAGTTTTTCCGGCTGGCGGTAATAATAATGCAGCGACGCGGCGCGCAATCCGTAAACATTGTCGCCAAAATAGACGTTGGACAGATAGCGTTCGAGGATTTCGTCCTTGGTCAGCCAGGCCTCCAGCCAGAAAGCGATCAGCATTTCCCGTGCCTTGCGCGTCAGGCTGCGTTCCGGGGTCAGAAATGTGGTCTTGGCCAGTTGCTGGGTGATCGTGCTGCCGCCCTGGGTCATGCCGCTGCCGGATATATTGCTGAGCAGCGCGCGAGCGAAGCCGCGTGGATCGACGCCCCAGTGCGAGTAAAAGCGCCGGTCCTCGATCGCCATGAACGCCTGCATCACATGATCGGGCAATTCGGCGACCTTCACCGGTTCATCGACCACCGCACCATTGCGCGCGAACGGCTGGCCGTCGGATGTCAGCAGCGTGATTTGCGGTGGCGCGATCGGTTGCAGGGATTTGGACAATGGCGCGGTGATCGCGAGATAGGCGATCAGCAGGATGAAAACAAACAAGGCCGCCGCCAGTCCGCGGCTGATCCACCACCATCTGCCGCGCGGTTTCTCGATCGACGCAACCGGTTCTTCGATGCGCGGCGGAATGGCATCGCCATAGGGCTCGTAAAATGCGGTTTCGGCTGCTTTTTTCTGGCCAAACGGCCAATACCAGCGCCGTCTCTTGGCTTCAGAGGATGTTAGATCGTGCATCAATCTGCTGTATTACAAAAATAATACGGCATAAGCGAGAGGAAATATCCGAACAGCATTTGCTCGCCGATGAACAGACCATCTGTCCATAGCATCATCTATCGCGACATTAAAATCTGTTGATTACCCGCCCATCACGCTTTCCGGCAAATCTTCGCCAAACACCCGCTGATAATATTCGGCGACCAGCATCCGTTCCGCTTCGTCACATTTGTTGAGGAAGGAGAGGCGGAAGGCGAAGCCGATATTCTTGAAGATCGCGGCATTTTGCGCCCAGCTGATCACGGTCCGCGGACTCATCACCGTGGAAATATCGCCGTTGATGAAGCCCTGCCGGGTCAGGTCGGCGACCTTGATCATATTTTCGATCGTCTTGTCACCGGCGTCCGGCACTTTCGACAGGATCACCTTCGCTTCCGTGGCAGCTGGCAAATAGTTCAGCGTGACCACGATATTCCAGCGGTCCATCTGGCCCTGGTTGATCTGCTGGGTGCCGTGATAGAGGCCGCTGGTATCGCCGAGGCCAACCGTGTTGGCGGTGGCAAACAGGCGGAAATAGGGGTTGGGGCGGATCACCCGGTTCTGGTCGAGCAGGGTCAGCTTGCCCTCCGCTTCCAGAATCCGCTGGATCACGAACATCACATCGGGGCGACCGGCGTCATATTCGTCAAATACCAATGCGGTAGGCGTCTGCAGCGCCCAGGGGAGCAGGCCTTCGCGGAATTCGGTGACCTGCTGGCCATCCTTCAGGACAATCGCATCGCGACCGACCAGATCGATCCGGCTGATATGCGCGTCGAGATTGATCCGGATACAGGGCCAGTTGAGGCGCGCCGCAATCTGCTCGATATGGGTTGATTTTCCGGTGCCGTGATAGCCTTGCACCATCACCCGGCGATTGAAGGCGAAGCCGGCGAGGATCGCGATCGTGGTTT
This sequence comes from Sphingomonadales bacterium, assembly GCA_018067055.1. Taxonomy (GTDB): domain Bacteria; phylum Pseudomonadota; class Alphaproteobacteria; order Sphingomonadales; family Sphingomonadaceae; genus Parasphingorhabdus. The sequence continues at coordinate 5,883 of JAGPVK010000371.1, forward strand.
CCGGATCGAAAACATAGGATGGATCGAGGTCGGGAACCCGCTCGTCCTTCAGACTGAAGGCCGGGACTTGCATATCCACATCCACACCGAACACTTCGCGCGCATCGACGGTTATGTCGGGCGCATCCATGATGGTTTCGTCACTGGCATCGGGGTTGATATCGGGTATTTCGGTCATCATAGTCCTTCGAAAAATCTCTGCCGCCCTAGGAAATGCAAAAGGGGCGAGCCACTATCTAAAATCTGGTGATTCCTTGAGCTGCGTATAGGCCTCGATCACATTTGCCAACTGTTTCTCGTGACTGCGGTCGCCACCATTGCGGTCCGGATGATATTTGCGGACCAGCGCCGAATAGGCACGGCGGATATCGCTGCGCACAATGGATCGGGTGTCACCGTCGCCAAGCCCTAGCGTCTTCAGCGCTTTCTCGTCGGCGCCGGAGAGCGCAGGGCCTGTCCGCTGGCGGCGATGGATGCCGCCCGCGAATCGGGCGCCGATGGCGTCCAGCGGATCGGCAAAATCTGACCAGGCCGGAGGCACGCTGGGGCCGGCGTCATAGACTCGCCGGCTCGAATCCCATCCGCGCACCGGATGTTGCGCCTCGAAAATCTGTTCGTGATCCATGCCGGCAAAAAAGTCATAGCCCTGATTGAATTCGCGGACATGGTCGAGGCAGAGCCAGCGATATTCGCCGGGGCCGTCATGGCTGCGGCTGCTGCCATAGAGGGGAGGCGCGCGAAATTCGCCGCATTCTTCACACCCTTCAATCGCGCAGCTGCGGCCGTCGGTTTCGACGCGACCGTGAAAGCGGTTGGGTTTTCTTTTCGGAGAAGTTTCGGTCAAAATCCGTACGGGCTGAGCTTGTCGAAGCCAGGCTGTCCTTTGTGTTGAAACGCCGTTGAGCGATGCTCGACCTTCGGTTCGACAGGCTCAGGGCTAACGGTTAGAGTCTATATCGAAAAAGCAATATGGAGATTCGATGCCCAAAGGTCCAGTCCACAGCGAGATAGAAAAGCGGCTTACCGCCGAGCTCGCGCCGATATCGCTCGTCGTCACGAATGACAGCGCCAGCCATCACGGCCATGCCGGTGACGATGGCAGCGGCGAATCGCATTTTTCCGTCGACATAGAATGCGCGGCTTTTGCCGGGCAGTCCCGGCTCAACCGTCAGCGGATGGTGAACAAGGCGCTGGGCGACATGATGCGCGACAAGGTCCACGCAATGGTGATCAAGGCAAGGGCGCCAGGCGAGTGAAGCTGCAAAAAGTCAATCTTGCCGACGCCTTTGCCAGCTTCTCCGATCCCTGGTCGCCGAAAGTTGCCGGTGATATAAACGCCATGCAAATCAAGCTCGCGAAATTTGACGGCAAGTTTGACTGGCATCATCATGAACAGGAAGATGAGCTGTTTCTCGTCGTGAAAGGCAAGATGCGCATGGGGTTGCGCAGCGGCGATATCGATCTTGATGAAGGCGAAATGATCATCGTGCCGCATGGGGTGGAACATTGCCCGGAAGCGTTGACTGACGAATGCCATGTGTTGATGCTCGAACCCAATACGACCCTGAATACCGGCAATGTGATAACCGAGAAAACCGTCAACAATCTGGACCGACTATGACTGACATCCTGCAAACCATCACTCCCACAACCCACGATCTGGGCGAGTTTCAGGTCCGCCGTGTTCTTCCATCCCGCCATCGGCGGATGGTGGGGCCGTTTATCTTTGTCGATGAGTTCGGCCCCGCAACGCTGCCGGAGGGACCGGGCATGGGCGTCCGGCCGCATCCGCATATCAACCTGGCGACGGTGACCTATTTGTTCGAGGGCGCGATCGACCATCGCGACAGTCTGGGCACCTTCGCGACAATCCGGCCGGGTGCGGTCAATCTGATGACGGCGGGCAGGGGGATTGTCCATTCGGAGCGGTCTCCG
>JAGPVK010000479.1 GCA_018067055.1 Sphingomonadales bacterium
CAATACCGAAGCGGCAATCGCCCGCGGCGCTTATGGTTCGCCCAGCATTTTTGTGCCCTTTGGGGAAGGGGAAAGAATGTATTTTGGCAATGACCAGTTGCCGCTTGTTAACTGGGCGATTAAACAGGCCTCCGTATAGCAACGAATCTCCACTTCCGTTCGTGTCGAGCGCAGTCGAGACACGATCGGAATATCAGAATTCCCGGCGTTGCTCGCAACGAACGGGGAAGAACAAAGGACAAAAAATGTCAGAACGCGTCACCATTTCCGTGCAGGATCATATCGCCGATGTCCGCTTCAACCGGCCCGACAAGATGAACGCGCTCGATGCAGAGCAGATTGATGCAATCGTCGCGGCCGGCGAAAAACTGGCAGCGATGGAGGGCATAAGAGCGATCGTGCTGTCTGGCGAAGGCAAGGCCTTTTGCGCCGGGCTGGACATGGGTGCCTTTGCAGCCTCTGCCGCCGCCGCTTCTGAAGCCGAGAAGGAGGGCGGAAAGTCGCCGCTCGCCAGTACCCTGACCGAGCGCACCTTTGGCAATGCCAATAAATATCAGCATATCGTGCTGCTCTGGCGCAAGTTGAAGGCGCCGGTAATAGCAGCGATCCACGGTCCATGCATCGGCGGCGGCCTGCAATTTGCCAGCGCCGCGGATATTCGTGTGGTTGCGCCGGATGCCAAAATGTCGATCATGGAAATGCGCTGGGGCCTGATCCCCGATATGGGCAGCTTCACCACCTGGCGCAGTTTTGTCCGCGACGATATCCTGCGCGAGCTGACCTATACCAATCGCATCTTCACCGGTGAAGAAGGCAAGGAACTGGGTTTTGTTACCCATCTGTCGGAAAATCCCCATGCAAAAGCCATGGAAATCGCCCGCGAGATCGCCAGCAAGCATCCGCAGGCGGTGCAGATCGCCAAGGATCTGATCAACCATCTGCCCGATATGAACGAAGACGAGATATTGATGATGGAATCGGTCGGACAGGACAAGGTCAGCCGCACGCCCAATCAGGTTGAAGCGGTGATGGCCTTCATGCAAAAACGGACCGCGAACTTTACGGACTGACTTGCG
>JAGPVK010000404.1 GCA_018067055.1 Sphingomonadales bacterium
GACGGGCGTACGGCGATGATGGAGCGGTTCCGCACCGGCTATGCCAGCCTGACCCATATGGAATTTACCAAAAACCGCAGCCTGATCTCCGACGAAAGCGCGCTCTACGAAGGCGCGCTGCACTGGGGCATCGATCTCGGCGACGGCACGCTGGTCGACTGCGTCACCCCGATGGTGATCGTGCTGACCGTGGTCGACGGCAAGGTGACCCGCCATCTCGACTATGTCGATTATGCCCCCTTCGTCGCCGCCATGCGCAAGGCAAGGGCCGCTGCCCAGTGAGGCTTGCGAGCGGGTCCTGGCTCCTCTTGCCGATGATCATATGACCGCTCTTTATCAGATATGACAGGCGGAGCAAAAGCGGATCCGGGCCTATGCTGGTTCAAGGCGGCGACCACAGCCGTCAACCAACAGGCGGAGCAGGACGATGATGAGCAAAGCGCAAACCCGGCCGGCCGGTAAACCCAAATATCGCGTAGAATTTGTCGAACGCACCGGCCTCCAAACGCTCGCGCAAGGCCGCGGCCATGCGCATTTGCTGATGCCGCTGGCGGGCAATGAAAATCACGTCGGGGTGCTCTACATGGGCGCCTACACGGTGCTGGCCGAGGCAGTCGCGGCGCTGCCCGGCATATCGCTGCTCGATGTCGAGCGCCACTTCCCGATCCTCAAGGATATTTACGTCGACTTCCACAAATCGGCCGCGAGCGATGTCACCGCGGAATACCGACTGCCGGAGGAGACCATGGCCGACCTGCTCGCCGATCTCGAGCGCAAGGGCAGCGCCACCTATATCGCCGAATTCCCGATGCACGACGCGGGCGGCATCCATGTCGCCACCGGCCGGGTGACGGTCAAGCTGCTCTCGCACGGCTGGAAGAAATAGGGGGCAAAGCGGGATTCCTGTGCTAGCCTGTTCGCCATGACCGATCTATCCGACACGCCGCTGATCATCGAAGTCTCGCTCAACGGCTCGGTGAAGAAGGCGCAGAACCCGAACGTTCCCTATAGCGACGACGAAATCGTCAGCCAGGCGGTCGCCTGCATGGAGGCGGGGGCGGCGCTGGTCCACAATCACACCGCAGACCCGGTGTTCGGCGGTACCGGGGTGATGGACGCGGAAAATTACGCGCGGCCGTGGCGGAAGTTGCTCGCGCTGCGCCCCGATGCCATTCTCACTCCGACCATGCCGGGCAAGGAGGGCGTGCCGGTCGAACAGCGCTTTGCCCATATCGAGGCGATGGCGGCGGAGGGGCTGATCGCGCAGGGCCTGTGCGACCCCGGCAGTTTCAACGTCTCGGTCCCCGGCCCGGATGGCGCCTTTGCCCCGACCCAGCTCGTCTACCGCAACGACATGCACGACAGTCATTATTACGTCGAAGCGTGCCGCCGCCTGCAGCTGGGCATGAGCATCTCGATCTTCGAACCCGGCTTCGTCAAGTTCATCATGGCGCTGCATCGCGCCGGGCGCCTGCCGCCGGGCGGGATCATGAAATTCTATTTCGGCGCCGATGATCAGCCGTTCGGCCTGCCGCCCACCGCCACCGCGCTCGACGCCTATCTCGAGATGATCGCGGGCAGCGGCCTGCCATGGCTGGTCTCCAGCTTTGGCGATGATTGCGTCGGCTGCGGCCTGGCCGAGGCCGCGATCCGGCGCGGCGGCCATGTCCAGGTCGGCATCGAACCCTATGGCGGCCCGCGCACGCCGCATAATGTCGAACTGGTCGAAGAGGTGGTGGCGCTCGCCGGACGGCTCGGCCGACCAATTGCGACACCCGCGCAGGCAGCAGCGATCATGAACCTGCCAGGCTATCCCGTGCGTTTTTCCCGGGGATGAACAGGTAAAGGGGTAAGGTCTATGACCGTAAAAAATCAGTTTCCGACAAATCCGAACCGGGTTGATCCCTACAAGAATTTTCGGTTCCGGGTAAAATGGGATGGCAAATATGTTGCCGCTTTCAGCAGGGTCAGCATGCTCGATCATGCTATGCAAGCGGTCAAATTCAGGTCGGGCGGTGTTCCCGGCGTCGGGTCGACAGAGCCCGGCCAGACCAGCTACGACCCGATCACGCTGGAGCGGGGTATATCAGAGGATAACGCCTTTGAACAATGGAGCAACGAAATCTGGGGTTATCAGGGCGGCAGCAGGGATGATGTGGCTGACAGCAAGAAATCGCAGCAGGATTTACGCAAGGATATCGTCATCGAGGTCTATAATGTGGCCGGTCAAATGGTGCTGGCTTACAATGTCTATCGCTGCTGGCCATCGGAATATGTCTCGATACCGGATCTGGAGCAAAACGGTAACGTGACAGCGATCCAGACGTTGACGCTGCAAAACGAAGGCTGGGAACGCGATACCAGCGTCGGCGAGGCGGATGCCTGAACCACGACGAAGGCGTCGCACTGATCCACTGACCGGCCTCTGCTCTACGATCAAAGGTCGCTGTCGGTAAGTAAACTTGTGGAAAGTGATAGTGCCCGATTTGACCATGGAAAACGAAAGCCAGGCCGACCCCTGGAAAATCCCTCCTGAGGAAGCGCGATCGCTGGTCGAAAATTGGGCGCTATGCGCTGTTAGCCCGGGACCTCATTCTTGCTAGCCGCTGCAATCACATCGAGATTGTTTCATTCTCGCGCAGGGAACCTACAGGCCATTGGTGCGTCTATGCTTCTATGAAAAATATCTTCTCTCTCGTGCCGCTCGCCTTGCTGGCGGCCTGTCATTCGCAGCCCGCCCCCGAGGCCGAACCGGCGGCGGATGAGACTGCTGCCGTGACCCAACCACCGCCGATCGCTCCGCAGAAGACAGTGCCCGCTGCCGATCCGGTGCGCTCGCCGGACATCCTGTCACTCGCCGGTCTCGGCGATCTGCGTATCGGCAAGCCGGT
>JAGPVK010000434.1 GCA_018067055.1 Sphingomonadales bacterium
GGATCGTGCCACCGAGATTGCTGAGCGTGAAGACATCGGTTCCCGCTGCCAGAAGCGTCATTGCAGGCGGGGTGACGACGACAGGGGCTTCGTAGTTGAGGACGCGAACGCCGAAAGCCTGCGCCTGCGCGCCGTCAGTCACGGCCGAAACGTCGATCGTCCCGCTGTTCTGCATCGAAACATTATTCGTCGCCGAGACGAACTCAACGCCCACCGCTGTGGCACCGATGGCCAGAGTCTGGCCGGGCACTATGCTGACAGGAACCAGAAGCTCACCTTCGGGGAACGCCCTGTCACCCGATGAACTGGCCGAGACCGTAATAGTACCCGTGTTCGCGACGCTACCCGTGAGGGCATAGGTCGGGATCGCAGGCTCTTCTTCCTCATCGCCATCCGGGCGCCCGCCGTTGCCGTTGGGGCCATTGCCATTGCCGCCGCTGTCACCGCCGCCGTGGACGATATCGGGCAATTCCGGAAGCGCTTCGTAATTGGCATAGAAGCCCATGCCCGTGGCGAGGGCGTTGGCCAGACGAGTGGCGTCCGCATCAGCCGAGGTCGTAGCCGTGGCCGACACCGTGAGGTTTCCGCTGTTCGTGACAGTTACCCCAACCGGTTCGCCGGTGACGCCATAGCCGAGCGCGGAAGCGAGAGCACCAGCCCCGCCGGCTCCGCCATTGGCAGTCGCCGTGGCAGTGACGCCCAAATCGCCCGAGTTGTCAAAACGCGCATCGGTTGCAGCGCCAAACAGAATCTGCTGGACACCGACGACATCATGCGCAGTTGGCAGGCGGCCTTCGTCAATCGGGAAGCCGGCATCAAGGACGAGATTGGCCGTGCCCGCCGTGGCGAAGGCAGCAGTGCCGGTCGCAACCGAGGTTGCCGCAACGTTGAAGTCATTGCGATTCTCGAAGCTCATCTTTGGAGTGCCACCGTCGACCTGGGCCGACTGGACCAGACCGGCTTCGACATAGCTGTGCGCTTCGGCACCGCCATCAGCCGCGGTGGCCGTAGCATTGGAGCGCACATCCACTACGCCGGTGGCGCCGTTGGTGAACGCCAGTTCGCCGATGTTGACATAAGCAACCTCGACGGTTCCTCCGCCGTCGACTGGTTCCCGATATTTGGTTGGCCCGGTAACTTCGGCCGTCTGCTGGATGGCAGAGGTCACGGTCGAAACCGCGAACGCGTTGCCGCCTTCGGCAGTGCTGGCAGCAGTCGAGCCT
>JAGPVK010000004.1 GCA_018067055.1 Sphingomonadales bacterium
GGACTGCTGCTCGACCCTTATTTTTCCGGCAGCAAAATCGGCTGGATGCTGGAAAACTGCCCGGAAGTGCGGGCGGCCGGAGACAATCTCGCTTTCGGGACGATCGAATCCTATCTGATCTACCGGCTGACCAGCGGACAGCATGTGACCGACGCCAGCAACGCCAGCAGAACAATGCTGATGGCACTCGATGGCGATGACTGGGATGATGAGTTGCTGGCATTGTTCGATATCCCGAAAAAGGCGCTTCCCCGGATCGTCGATTGTGCCGGAAAAATTGGCCACACCGCGCCAGGCCTGTTTGGCGGAGCGATTGCCATCTGCGGATCGGCTGGTGATCAACAGGCAGCGACCATAGGTCAGGCCTGCCTGCAGCCGGGGCAAACCAAGGCGACTTTCGGGACCGGCGCGTTCATTCTCACCAATAGCGGAGACACTGCTCCCCGGTCGGAAAACCGGTTGCTGGCTACTGTTCTGTATCAGCATCAGGGCAAGCGGATTTACGCGCTCGAAGGTTCGGTATTTGTTGCCGGTAGCCTGATGCAATGGCTGCGAGACGATATCGGCCTTTTGACCTTCGCCGGCGAAAGCGAGGAGCTGGCCCGGTCCGTCGAGGACAATGGCGGCGTCTATCTGGTCCCTGCCCTGTCCGGGCTGGGCGCACCGCATTGGCGGGCCGATGCGACGGCAAGTATTTCCGGTCTCAGCTTTTCGTCAAAGAAAGCGCATATTGCCCGGGCTGCCCTAGAATCCATGTCCTACCAGTGCCACGATCTGAAAACCGCCTTTTCCGCCGATGGCGTCGACTGGCAGAATCTGCGGATCGATGGCGGGATGGTGGTCAATGACTGGATGGTGCAGGATCTGGCGGATATATTGAATATCACCGTCGAGCGTCCAGAGTTTTTTGAAACCACGGCACTCGGTGCGGCGATGCTGGCGGCAGTGGGCTGCGGTATCTATCCAACGCTGGACGCTGCGTCGGTGATGATATCGGAACTTGACGTCCATCAGCCTGATATCGATCCGGACATCAGGAGCCGGAGACTGGCGGGATGGGAAAAGGCGATCGATTCGGTGCTCGCAAATTAAACCCGACTGACATTATCTCAGCCATGAAAAAGCCCGCATGAAGCGGGCTTTTTTATATCTTTCAAGAATGCTGGCCTAGGCTTAAGAAATCTTCTTTTTCTTCTCGGCCTTCACGTCCGCCCAGATCGTCCGGTAGGACAGATAGGCGAGGATCGTCGCGATCAACAGGAAGGCGAGTACTGCCCAGCCAGCCTGATGGCGCGCTTCCAGCTTGGGCTCGGCGGTCCAGATCAGGAAGGCAGAAACGTCTTTCGACATCTGATCAATGCTCGCCTTGGTACCATCCGAATAGCTGACCTGATCGTCCACGGTCAATGGCGGTGCCATCGCCAGGTTCAGGGTCGCAAAATAAGGATTAAAATGCAGTCCGGGCCCAGGCTTGCTGGCGTCCGGCAGATCTGCCGGAGGATCAGTATAGCCGGTCAGCAGGGAGTAGACATAAGGTGCGCCGCCTTCCCGTGCCTTGGTCATCAAGGACAGGTCTGGTGGGATCGCGTTATTGTTGGCAGCACGGGCTGCGATATCATTTGCAAATGGCAACGGGAACTTGTCCGCTGGCAAACCGGGACGTGTGGTCATTTCGCCGGTATTCGGATCAGCATCGGGAACGCCGATCGACCAATTGGCCGCAATTGCCTTCACTTCATCTTCATTATAGCCGATTTCCTCGAGATTGCGGAAAGCGACAAGACGGAGCGAGTGGCAGGCCGAGCAAACTTCCTTGTAAACCTGAAAGCCGCGCTGCAGTTGCTGGCGATCAAATTTACCAAGCGGGCCGTCAGAAGTATAGGATACTTCCTTAGGCTCTTCAAGGAAGAGCTGCTCCGCTGTTTTAGCCGGCGGGTTTGAGATATATTCAACTGCGCCCATGCCAGCTGAGATCAAAAGCCAGCCCGAAAAGAACAGGCCAATCAAGATTCCGATAATTCTTACCATTGCGACAGGTCCCTGTTTCTTAGCTGGCAGTTGTGAGTGGCTTGCCGGTTACCGATTCCGTAATACTGTTCGGCAACGGCTCAGGTTTTTCCAACCGAGACAACAGCGGCAATATGATGAGGAAATGTGCAAAATAATATGCTGCAGCGAATTGACTGATCATCACGAACGGTTCCGCAGCCGGTGCACCACCGCAATATCCGAGCACCAAGACATCGATCACGAGAATGCCAAAGAAGATCTTGAACTTGGGCCGGAACATACCCGAACGAACCGGGGATTTATCGAGCCATGGCAAGAAGAACCAGACCAGGATCGCGGAGAACATCGCCAGCACACCTAGCAGCTTTGCAGGAATGAACAGGAAGTCCACAGTGAAGGCGCGCAGAATCGCATACCAGGGCCAGAAATACCATTCCGGAACGATATGGGCTGGCGTGGAGAGCGGGTTGGCAGGAATATAGTTATCCGCATGACCGAGTGCGTTGGGCAGGAAGAACACCAACATGGTGAAGAAGATCAGCGCCACGCCGAGCGTCCAGCCGTCCTTGGCTGTGTAATATGGGTGAAAAGGAACCGTGTCCTGTGGACCCTTCACATCAACGCCGGTCGGGTTGTTGGAACCCGGAATATGCAACGCCCAGATGTGCATGATGATCACACCGGCGATAACGAACGGCAACAGATAGTGAAGCGAGAAGAAGCGGTTCAGGGCAGCATTGTCAGGAGCAAAACCACCAAGCAGCAGTTCCTGAATCGGCTTGCCGACCAGCGGGATCGCTTCGAACAGGCCGGTAATGACCTTGGCACCCCAGAAGCTCATCTGACCCCAGGGGAGAACGTAACCCATGAAAGCGGTCGCCATGGCAAGCAGATAGATCACCACACCGAGCAACCAGATCATTTCACGTGGTGCCTT
>JAGPVK010000008.1 GCA_018067055.1 Sphingomonadales bacterium
TCCGGCTGCGGCCGGTCGATGCGCTCAAGTCATATGTGAGCGCGCCACTGGCCAAATCACCGCGCAGCCCGCCGACAGCCTGCAGATCGCTGAACTCGGTTCCGAACCGTGGCGTGAAACCGGTCGGATAAATGCTGACGAAATTGAAGTCTGGAAAGGCGACTGTGTCCTTGAACACGCTGCCAGTGGTGGCCGGGTTGCGCCAGTTGAAGTCTGTCACCCCGTTGCCATCGGCACCGGTGCCAAAAGCATAAAATTCCAGAGCATCGGACAATTCATATTGCAGGTTGAAGGCACCGCGCAGAGTCTGCGTTTCCGGCTGACCCCATCTCTGGACCGGATTCGGAATGGCCAGATCCGGGCGAGCCGCCTGAAGGGCGATAGCGTCGGGGCGCTGGCGGGTCCTGGAGGTCGCCGCCCCGTCTGAAAATTCTGCCGTAACAACAAGGCTGCCGCGATCTCCCAGCGCCACTCCGCCTTGCAGACCGGCCTGATAGGCGTCGCCATCATTCTTATAATATTGCGAATATTGACCGAACATCTGCAGGCCTGGCGTATCGTCAAGAATGAAGTTGATAACCCCGGCAATGGCATCCGAACCATATTGGGCCGAAGCGCCGTCGCGCAACACTTCAACCTGCTTGATGGCAAGGCCGGGAAAGGTGTTGAGATCGGGTGCCTGTGCTCCGCGCGAACCGAGCAAAGCGGAACGGTGATAGCGCTTGCCGTTCACCATCACCAAAGTATGGTCTGGCGAGAGGCCGCGCAAGGTGGCCGGGCGGACAAAGGCCTGGCCGTCGGCAGCGGGCAGACGCTGCACATTGAAGGATGGCAATTGCCGGGCCAGAACCGTCGTCAGATCGGAGGAGATGACCGCGTCGATTTCTTTCGACGAAATGACGTCGACCGGCGCGGCCGTGTCAAATTGCGTACGGCCGACATCGCGTGTTCCGGTTACGATAATGACCTCACCGGGCGCATCCGGATCATTCGGAACCGCCGAATCGGTTTCGGTCTGGGCGTATAGCGGCGCAGCGCATGCGGAATTGAGCGCCAACAGGGCGCAACCAGTAAGAAACTTCATGATTTTCTCCAGAAATCGGTTGATTGTTCGACCGGCGATCTAGGGGCGCTCAGCGACTGGCAGATGACCTTGCTGTGACATCTTTGTTGCAACGCATCATTTTTCTCAGCGGGCGCTATGCGAGAACAGGTGAACGGGATCACCAAAGAAGATCGGGATCAGGTTCCGGCCGTGGCTGGATATGGTGACTCCGGAATAGACTGGACTGCTATCGCTGTTCGCGATCGACGAGCAGCGCGGTGGCCGGCTTGCGCCGGAGCGCCACGATCAGCACACCGCCTATCGCCAGCGCCGCGCCAAGCCCCATCCGCAAATCGAAATTATCATGCGTGATCAGAACGCCGAAGGCGATCGTCGCCAGCGGCGTTATCAGGGTCAGCGGCGCGAGCAGATTGGCTTCGTAATGACGGATCAGATAATAATAAGCCGAATGCGCGCCGACCGATACAATCAGTGCGGTAAAAAGCACGGCCACGACAAGCGGCCATCCGGCAGCGGTCGCGGCAGACCATTGCCCCTGCTCGAAAAGCAAAGAGCAGAGCGTCAGGGATATAACCGATACCAAGCCAACCCAGGCCTGAAAGCGAAAGGGAGAGACATCGACAACCCGCTTCATCAGCACGGCTCCCACCGAACCGGAGAAAGCTGCCGCCGCCACAAACCAGAGCCCCGCTGAGAGCGCGACACCTTCGGGTCGCCAGATGACAATCAAAACTCCCAGCAAAGTGAACGAGACACCTATTCCCCGGCGCCAATGCACGCGCTCGCCAAGCGTCAGCACCGATAGCAAGATCGTGAACGGAACCCCGAGCTGCAAGATGATTGCGGCCGAGGACGGTGACGTTGTCTGCAGACCGATGAACAGCAGCGCAAAATTCCCGCCGCCCATCAGCAGGCCGATCAATATGATGCGCCAGGCCGGGCGCGGCATCGGCAGAAGCCAGGGCAGCATCACAAGCGCCACCACCGCAAAGCGCAGCGCCGCGTAGAAAATGGGCGGAACCGCCCAGTCATCAACGATGATCTTGCTCAATACATTGTTGAAGGCCCAGATCAGGCACACCAATACGAGAAGTAGGAAATCGCGCGCGCGCATGGTTTTAGGGTTCCTTGATAGGCATTCGATATTTCCCGCTTGGACGTCCGTATCGTTTCGTCGGGTCGTTCGCAATCGCAGCGTGAAGCGAGTCCCCATTTATATGTTTCACGGCATCGATAGCAGCGTTGAACCGAGCGGATGATTTTGCGGATCACATATTTTTGCACAAATGCTGCATCACAAAAACTTGCCCGGTCCGATCATATGGGTCAAAAGGCAGTCCAGTCGCATTTCGTCGATATTCTGGAGCATTCATGACCACGACCATCAAGACCGCCGACCTGATCGAGAGCGTCGCCGACGCGCTGCAGTTCATTTCCTATTATCATCCGATGGATTATATCCGGGCGCTCGGCAAAGCTTATGAGGCGGAGAAATCGCCGGCGGCAAAGGACGCGATTGCCCAGATCCTGACCAATTCGAAAATGTGCGCCGAGGGACATCGTCCGATCTGCCAGGATACCGGCATCGTCAACGTCTTCGTCAAATGGGGCATGGATTGTCGGCTCGATGACACCTCGCAATCGATGCAGGAGATTGTCGATGAGGGCGTGCGCCGCGCCTATCTCCATCCGGAGAACAAGCTGCGCGCCTCGATCCTGACCGACCCTGCCTTCACCCGGCGCAACACCAAGGACAACACGCCGAGCGTGCTGCATGTCGAAATGGTGCCCGGTGACAAGGTCTCGGTCGATGTCGCGGCCAAGGGTGGCGGCAGCGAGAACAAGTCGAAATTCAAGATGATGAATCCGAGCGACAATATCGTCGACTGGGTGCTGGAGATGATCCCGTTGATGGGCGCCGGCTGGTGCCCGCCGGGGATGCTCGGCATCGGCATTGGCGGCACCGCGGAACGCTGCGTGCTGCTGGCCAAGCAGTCGCTGATGGACCCGATCGACATGGGGCAGCTGAAGGCGCGCGGGCCGCAGAGCGATATCGAGGAAATGCGGATCGAGATTTTCGACAAGGTCAATGCGCTGGGTATCGGCGCGCAGGGGCTGGGCGGTCTTTCGACTATTCTCGACGTCAAGATCAACGACTGGCCCTGCCATGCGGCGGGCAAGCCGGTGGCGATGATCCCGAATTGTGCCGCGACGCGCCACGCGCATTTCACGCTGGATGGCAGCGGTCCGGCCTATCTCGAGCCGCCGAAGCTGGACGAATGGCCGGACGTCAACTGGACGCCGTCATCGGAAGCGAAACGGGTGCATCTCGACCAACTGGATGCCGCCGAAGTGGCGACCTGGAAACAGGGCGACCGGTTGCTGCTGAATGGCAAGATGCTGACCGGCCGCGATGCCGCGCACAAGAAGATCAAGGACATGCTGGATGCGGGCGAAAAATTGCCGGTCGAGTTCAAGGGGCGCGTGATCTATTATGTCGGCCCGGTCGATCCGGTCGGCGAGGAAGTGGTTGGCCCCGCTGGTCCAACCACGGCGACGCGAATGGACAAGTTCACCGACATGATGCTGGAACAGGGGCTGCTGGCGATGGTTGGAAAGGCGGAACGCGGGCTGGACACGGTTGGTTCCATCAAGAAGCACAAGAGCGCCTATCTGATGGCGGTCGGCGGCAGCGCCTATCTGGTGTCGCGGGCGATCAAGGGATCGAAGGTCGTCGGTTTCGAGGAGCTCGGCATGGAAGCGATTTACGAGTTCGAGGTGCAGGACATGCCGGTGACTGTGGCCGTCGATTCCGAAGGGCAGAGCGTCCACCATCTGGCGCCACTGGTCTGGCAGGAGAAGATCAAGAAGGAAGGGTTGCTCGAGGGCGTATGACCGACTTCCTGCTTGAACCGATCGGTGTCGTTCGATCCACACGATCGGAAGCGATCGATGACGATTGGGACAAGGAAACGGCGTCCATCATTCTGGATTCCCGTTTTACACCGGAAGCCTTTGCCGGACTAGACGCTTTCAGCCATGTCGAAATCATCTATCTGTTCGACCAGGTGCCCGACGCAAAAATTGAAACTGGAGCCCGGCGACCACGCGGGCGGCAGGACTGGCCGCTCGTCGGTATATTCGCGCAGCGCGGGAAGAACCGCCCCAACCGGATTGGCCTGACCATCTGCGAAATTTTATCGGTTGATGGCGCAACATTGTCGGTAAGAGGACTCGACGCAATTGATGGCACACCCGTGATGGACATCAAACCGGTGATGTCGGAATTTTTGCCCAGAGGGCAGATTCGCGAACCAGAATGGGTGGAGGAACTGATGAGCGAATATTGGACGCGCACCTAAAAGGGGGAGACTCAATCGCTGCGATGTTGACAGGCGAAGCGCTCGAAAAGGCCGTTGAGAAAGCATCCGAACATCCTTTTGGTAGCGCCCGACAATCCGGCGCACACGCCTGCGCCAACGGGACAGAAAGCCTTTCTGTTCTCGCTGGTTCGGCAGGAGAAGATCAGGAACGAGTAGTTGTTGGAGAGCGCCTGACATCGCAGAACGGTGACGGCGTGAACGACATCCGGGTTATTTGATCCAAACAAGCGCGACAAAAAAATGCGCCGCTCGTCCTAACCGGTCGTTCGAGACAGACGGGC
>JAGPVK010000251.1 GCA_018067055.1 Sphingomonadales bacterium
AATTTCATCCGCTCGACAACCGACCCGAGCACAAGCGCCAGGGTGATGGCTGCGAAAGTCATCTGGAACGAAATAAACACATATTCCGAGATCACTTCGTCAGAGAATGTTGCCGCTGTGCTTGAACTGTCGACGCCAGCGAGGAAGAACTTGCCCCAGCTGATGAAGGCATTGCCTTCCGGACCGAAGGCCAGACCATAGCCGTACATGACCCAGATCAACATCGCCAGACAGGCTGCGGCGCCGATTTGCGTCATCGTCGAAAGCATGTTCTTGGTCCGTGTCAGGCCGCCGTAGAACAGCGCGAGGCCCGGCAGGATCATCAGCAGGACCAAAATGGTTGCCGTCATCATCCAGGCATTATTTCCCGGATTTGCCACCGGCGCTGCCGCTTCGGCAGCCTCCTGGGCAAAGGCTGGAACGGAAATACTGGCTAGCGCCGCCATCCCGCTCAGTTTTGTCAAAAATTTTCTCATGAGTATCTGCTTCCCCGATTATATTGCTGTGTCGCCGGTTTCACCGGTGCGGATGCGGACGGCGTCTTCGAGACCAAGGGTGAATATCTTGCCATCACCGATCGACTCTGTGCCCGCTGCAGTCTGGATCGCCTCGACCGCCTGAGCCGCGACAGCGCTGCTGCACGCCACTTCGATCTTCAGCTTCGGCACCATGTTGGTGGTATATTCTGCACCACGATAGACTTCCGTCTGGCCCTTTTGCCGACCGAAGCCTTTGACTTCGGTTACGGTCATGCCGGTCACGCCGACACCGGTCAGCGCTTCACGAACATCGTCAAGCTTGAACGGTTTGATTATGGCTATGATAAATTTCATTACGCCCCCTATTGTTGTTACCAAGGGGGTCTTCGCAAAGCTCGTGCCAGAATCGGAACATGTTGAATTGAAAGGGTTTTCGTGAAATTCGGACTCTTAAAAAAGAGTAAATATTGTGCATTGCAGCACAAGTGCACAATATTTAGGCAGCAAGCTCCGCAAGCCGGGCCAATATTTGCGGGATGATCTTTTCGGTTTCGCGGCGGCCGATTTCGATCAGTTCCTCGGCGCGGGTGAAGTTCTGGATATCGATATGGCCG
Source organism: Sphingomonadales bacterium (assembly GCA_018067055.1). GTDB lineage: Bacteria > Pseudomonadota > Alphaproteobacteria > Sphingomonadales > Sphingomonadaceae > Parasphingorhabdus. Next base: position 1,094 of record JAGPVK010000251.1, read on the forward strand.
ACCGGTGGCGACATCGCGAAATCAGGCGGATCCAGCGCCAGTGAATAGCGGCCGAGATTGCGCAGTGAAAGGCCGATCGATGCCTTGACGACCGCCAGACTATTCGGCTCCTTGCTGCTATTTGGGGTGATTCCGGCAGCGATGGATCGATTGAGAAAATCATCCTGCAGGTTGACCGACAGGCATAACGCCTCGGACGCCAATTCCCGCACCGGTGATACGGGAACCGGCAGCGCCGCGCCGCCGTCGACGAGCAGACGCCCTTCATGCCGGACGGGCTTGAATAAGCCGGGCAGCGACATGGACGCCCGGATTGCGGGTACCAGCTTGCCCGATTTCATCACGATGGTATCGCCGGTGTGCAGGTCAGCCGCCACGACGGCAATCGGGAATGGCAGGTCCTCGAAACAGGTCTGTCCGAATTCGGTCTCCAGCTCCTTTTCGATATTGCGCGCGCCCATGACCGCGCCGCGCTTGAAATGCGGGTCCATGAAGCGCAGCATATTGCGGAAATTGACGTTGCGGGCCATGTCCTCGAGATAGTCGAGCTTGCCCGCCGCATAGCTGGCTCCGGCAATCGCGCCGATCGAGGTGCCGGCAATCGCGGCAATTTCCAGCGGCGAATCGTCGATCGCCCGCAGCACGCCGATATGGGTCCAGCCGAGACCGGCACCGCCGCCGAGCGCGAGGGAAATTTTCCCGGCACCGGTCATAGAGACACATCCTCGGCCAATATTGCCCTTGCTTCGTCCAGATCCTCCGCCAGCACCATCACCCGGGCAGGCAGCGCGATGCCGGCGCCTTCGACGATATTGACATTGCTGTCGAAACAGACCGCACCGATCCCGGCGGCTTCCAGCCGGCCACGGATGATCTCCGCTTCGACGCCGTGCATGTGCCGGGACAGCTCCACCAGACTCATGACTGACTACCCACCAAAATAGCGATCCGTTGCGCGGGTCGGCAGGCCGTCGATGCTTTTTACCCGGCCAGCGGTTTTTTCGATCCAGGCTTCGGGATCGGCCTGGCGGTGATATTTGACCAAAGTCCCGCGTTCGGCTTTCAATGCCATTTGCGGCACACCCCAGCCACAGCTGGTTTGCACATTGTCGACCACGATATCGAAAATCTGGCGAGTGCCGGGGAGAATGTCGAAATGCGCGGCCAGTTCATCCCAGTCGGCATCCTGTGGCAGCACCGGCTTCCCTGTGCCGTAGAGCCGCATGATCAGCGCCGGATTGGCAAAATTGTTGAACATGATGGTGATCCGGCCGTCGGCGACCAGATGGGCATGGGTTTCGTTGCCGGAGCCGCCGAGATCGAGATAGGCGACACGATTGGGACCGAGCACGCGAAACGCGTCATAGCCCTTGGGCGAAAGATTGATCCGTCCGTCCGCTGCGGCGGTCGCGACAAAGAACATCGGCTGGTTGGCAATGAACGCGATATGGTCATCGTTCAGGGTTTCAAAAAATTCCGACATGTTTCGCCCTTCTCAGTAAAATGGCCCGCCCAGCAGAAGCTTCCAGACCACGACCAGCAGCCAGTGGATCAGTATCACAGGCCACAGCGACTGCGAAACGATCCTGATGTGGGTTAATACTATGCCGAGGATGAACGTAGCAAACAGAAACGACGGTTGCAGGAAAATCGCCGCCCAGGGCGGGCCGAAGGCCAGCGCCTGCAGCGGATGCCAGAGGACAAACAGGCCTATCGAAAGCCAGTTTCCCAAGCGTTGGGAGATGGTTGCGAACCAGGAAAGGAGCAAGCCGCGAAAGATCAGCTCCTCGGCCAGCGCCGGGACGAAGAACAGGATGATAGCGGCGACGAGCGCGGACTCGATATCGCCAACGGGATTGAAATATAGCCAGCCGCCCAGATATCCCGACAAAGCGATGATCGCGACCGCCGGCAGCGCGATGCCGACGGCGGATTTCCAGCGACCGGCTGGTGGCCATATCTGCAGGGCCCGCCAGGTCTGTTTGGCGGCCCGCATCGGGGCTACCAACTCGCTCCGTCGTCGATGGCGGCCTGTTCCTCCGGTCGAGTCTGCCTCCCCAGAACCTCATTGCGATGGGGAAAGCGGCCAAATTTTGCGATCACGTCGCGATGCTCGTTGGCGAATTTCTCGTTGCTGCCGAGTTTGGTGAACAGCGTGACCGACTTGTTTTGCATCTGGATATCCTCGGCATGCATGAACGGCATGTAGAGAAAAACGCGCTGCTGCTCGGGCAATTGCTGATCCAGTTCCAGCTCCACCGCTTTTTTGGCAATCTGCTGCGCCAGATGATCGGTGGAAAAGGCGTCAGCGCTATCGCGGAACATATTGCGCGGGAACTGGTCGAACAGGATGACGGCGGCCAACGCGGTTTCCGGCGAGCCGAGAAAATCATCGGCGGTTTTCGATTTCTGTTCTTTCCAGAGATCGAGGAAGCGGTCTGTGATCCGATCGTCGATAGCGTCGTTCTTGGCCCACCAGTCCTCGGGGTCCATCTCGTCGAACCAGAAGAACAATATTTCGTTCGGCCAGTTCACTGGACTATCCTCAATCGTGTCATACCAGCACCAAGCTCAAGCCGTCCCTCCGACCGTCAGACCTTCGACCAGCAAGGTTGGCTGGCCGACACCAGCAGGCACGGACTGTCCGCCCTTGCCGCACATGCCGATGCCTTCGTCGAGTGCCATGTCATTGCCGATACCGGTCACCTTGGTCAGCACCGTTGGCCCATCGCCGATCAGCGTTGCGCCCTTGATTGGCGCGCCGAGCTTGCCATTTTCGATCTTGTAGGCCTCGGTGCAGGAGAACACGAACTTGCCCGAGACGATATCGACCTGGCCGCCGCCGAAGCTCTTGGCGTAAATGCCGTTCTTGACCCGGCCCATCAGTTCGGCCGGATCATCCTTGCCGCCGCGCATGAAGGTATTGGTCATCCGCGGCATCGGCGCGTGCGCATAGCTTTCGCGCCGGCCGTTGCCGGTCGCTGGCACGCCCATCAGCCGGGCGTTCAGCCGGTCCTGCATATAGCATTTCAAGATGCCATCCTCGATCAGGATATTTTCCTGGGTCGGCGTGCCTTCATCATCAATGCTGAGCGAGCCGCGCCGTTCCTTGATCGAGCCATCATCGACCACAGTAACGCCGGGAGCCGCCACGCGCTGGCCGATCTTGCCGGAGAAAGCGCTGGTGCCCTTGCGGTTGAAATCGCCTTCCAGGCCATGGCCGATCGCTTCGTGTAGGATGATGCCGGGCCAGCCGGGGCCGAGCAGGACGGTCTGTTCGCCTGCGGGCGCATCGACGCTTTCGAGATTGACCAGAGCCTGTGCCAACGCTTCATCAACCGCGCGGTTCCAGCGCGATTCTTCGAACAGCTGATCGTAAAGATAGCGACCGCCCATGCCGAAACTGCCGCTTTCGCGGCGGCCATTTTGCTCGGCGACGATCGACACGTTGAGCCGCACCAGCGGGCGCACATCGGTGGCGACAAAGCCATCGGGACGGACGACTTCGACCACGCTCCAGCTGCCGGACAGGCCGACGGAGACCTGGGCAACGCGGGGATCGCGCGCGCGGGCAGCGGCGTCGATCTGCTGGCAAAGCGCGACCTTTTTCGCGAAGGGAATTGCCTCGAGCGGATTGGCTTCGCCATAAAGATGGCGATTGCTGCCGCGCGGTGGCGGGGCTTTCTCGCCCTTGGCCGGGTCCAGCAGTTGCAGGGTCTGGGCGGCACGCCGGATCGCTGCCTCGCTGATTTCATTGCTGTGCGAGAAACCGGTCATCTCGCCCGATACACCGCGCAGGCCAAAGCCGCTGTCGGTGCTGTAATCAGCAGTTTTCAGACGGCCATCGTCAAAGCCGAAACTCTCAACCGCGCTATATTGTAAATAGAGTTCGCCATCGTCACAGGCGGACAGGCTATTGGCAACGAGCGCCTTGGCGCGCTCCGGGTCAAGGCCATCGGGACGATACAGGAATGAGCGGGGGTCAAGATTTTCTATCATTTCCCATATATAGAAATGAATCGGGGGCCTTGCACCCCTTATGTCGGATTATTCTTCCGGATGCGCTGCCGTTACGTCGGCAGGCCCGCCAACCAGAACGAATCGCCGGTCGCAATAGCCGCAGTCGACATAGCCTTTTTCGTCAATCTCCAGCCACACGCGCGGATGGCCGAGCGCTGCACCGCCCGGAATATCCGTGGCACCGTCACAGGCATTGCGTTTCTTGGCGGTTCTGACAATTTCTGGAGCGTCGATCATGCAAGAGCGATTAGCAACGGATCGGGTGCCGCGCAATCCTGCAAATATCAGTAATAGTTCATCGTGATCGGAAAACTGCCTTCATAGACCCCTGCCTGCTGGTTGGCGCGCACGTCGAGCGTGCCACCAATGCGCAAGGTAATCACATTTGTCGACGCGATCCGGAACAGGCCGGGAAAGTTCAGCGGAGTCAGATTGTCCGCTTGCAGGGTCAGCGAGCGCAACGTCATATTGGCCCCGCCGCCGACACGGCTGAGCCTGTAGCTGGACGATGCCGTACTGATATAGACATAGCGGTTGCGCGAGCCATAGCCCTGAAACTCGGCGTTACTGACCGTCCCACCTGCGGCGACCACCGATCCGGACACGGTGCGGCTGCCAGATGGACTGATGACGGCAGTGCCGCCGGTGCTACCGGGTATCAGATTGCCAAAAGAGAGATTGTTGACCGGAACCAGCGAGAGCGGGCTGACTACTACGGCATCGGAGTCGCCACTGACGGGTTGGGCAAAGGCCGCTGGCGCGCTTGCCAGCACGGCAAGGACAAACAGCAGGCAGCCGATCAGGCGAGGAAAGATTTGGTCTCTGGTCATGACAAAAAATGTCCTAGAACGAATATGGTAATTTAGCATGTAACCGCATGGTTAATTTCGCGGTAACGCATTGCAATCGATGATGCAGGCTATTGATAATCAATGTTAATATTGAAACTGCCGACATAGGCACCGCCAGCCTGATCGGGATTGATCGTCAATCTTCCCCCAAGCCTGTATGTGATCGACCCGCTGGCGCTGAGGGTGCGATTGCGGGTGCCATTGCCCCCGTCAAAGCGGAACTGATCGACCTGCATCTTTTCGGTACCATTGACCCGGGTCAGCTCGATCTGGTTCTGACTCACCGTCATCCGCACCGTTTCCAGCGGTGTACCATAAGCCGTGAAGGTCGCGGGGGTCTGGGTTCCCCCCAGCGATACCGCATTGCCGGTCAACTGGACTATTGCACCGCTATCCGGGTCGAGGCGGAACCGGCTCAGCGATTTACCGGCGGAAAAATCGCCAAACCGCAAGTCAGTATCTTTGCTGATGTTGACGCCTTTGCTGACGATGCTCTGGGTTTGACCGCTGCCCGGTGCCGCATGCACGGCCGCCAACGGAAAGCAGGCAGCCGCAGAAAAGGACAGCCATAGCCCGTGCCTCATTCTGTACCCATGGCTCCGCATCGAAAGTCCCCGTAGTTCAAGAGCAAGGCGATAGCGCGCAACTGCTAAATATTGTTGAATATCAGGGTTAACTGACCCTTCACCCTTCACCCTTCGCCCAGCTCCGCCACAAACTGCCCCGGGCGATCAAAAATAATCGACCGATACATCAAACGAACCGCGATAGACGCCAGGCTGCTGGTTCGCGCCGACACGCAATTGGCCACCAATATTGAAGGATTGCTCTCCGTCCGCATTCAGCGTTTTCCGGCGGCGGTCAAAGCGGAACCGGTCGATCCGCATGGTCTCGGTGCCGCCATCCCGGCGGATCAATATAAAGCGTTTCCCGGTCGAAAGCTGGACCCGCATCAAGGCGGTTCCCGACACTTCAATCGATGCCACCGATCGCGTCCCGCCAAGCGACAGAGCATCGCCGTTACG
>JAGPVK010000020.1 GCA_018067055.1 Sphingomonadales bacterium
CCCGGCGATGAGCCGCTGGATATCGTCAAAGTCGGTAACGCCTTGTCTGAGCAGATTGATCAGGTGCCGGACATTCTCTCGTCGACGCAATTTGCCATCGAACTGGGCCGCTATCTGGTTGGTGAAGCGGGCGTCTATCTGACCCGGATCGTCGATCGCAAGCTAAGCCAGGGCCAGATCTTTCTGGTCACCGACGGCGGCCTGCATCACCAGCTCGCTGCCAGTGGCAATTTCGGGACGGTGGTGCGGCGCAATTATCCTGCGGCAATCGCCAACCGATTCGAACAGCAACCGGAAGAAACGGCGTCCATCGTCGGCTGTCTCTGCACGCCGCTGGACCGGCTGAGCGACAATGCCGCGATGCCGAAAGCCGACGTCGGTGACGTCGTCGCAATCTTCTGCGCCGGGGCTTATGGAGCGACCGCCAGTCCGGCCAACTTCCTCGGTCAGGGAGCCGCCAAAGAGTTATTGGTCCGCTAGTTTTACTATTCTTGACCGCAGCCCGGATGCGCGGTTCGTTAATCGCAAATTCAGCTAATCCTAACGCTATATTCACTATTTTCCAGCATAGCTACCTTGTGACTTTGCGTGAATTGCCGGTTTTCCGTTGAAAACTGGCTATTCGGCAGAGGGTTTATACGAGGTGAGAATATGCGTTCTGTTATCAATAACAAGCACTTGGCGAAGATGATGATCGGTGCCTCTATGGCGTCACTGGCTGTCGCTGGCTGTGCCGGCAATTCCAGCGGGCCGCAGCTGCCAACCGCATCCTTTGTATCGATGCAGGAAGGGCCGGGCGAAGAATATGTAATCGGCCCGCTCGACGAACTGACAATTTTTGTCTGGCGCAATCCGGAGCTCGGCGCGAAGGTTCAGGTCCGCCCCGATGGCCGGATTACCACACCGCTGATTACCGATATGCCCGCCGTCGGCAAAACGCCTTCGATGCTGGCGCAGGATCTGACGCTGCAGCTGTCGCAATATATCAACGAGCCGCTGGTTTCGGTCATCGTCAATAATTTTTCCGGCACATTCTCGCAGCAAATCCGGGTTGTGGGCGCAACCGAAAAGCCGGCGTCGATCCCTTATCGCGCCAACATGACCTTGCTCGACGCGATGATCGCGGTGGGTGGCATGTCCGAATTCGCGTCCGGTAATCGTGCCCGGCTGATCCGCTTTGATCGTGGCACGGGCAAGCAAAAGGAATTTGCCCTGCGCATCGATGATCTGATGAAGAAAGGGAAAACCAGCGCCAACGTGATGCTGCGGCCCGGCGACGTGATCATCATTCCGGAAAGCATGTTTTGATCTGCTTTGGACTCTCTTTGACAGGAATTGAATAGACACATGAACGGTCTCTATGATGAATTCAAAATTGCCGTGCACAGCGTCTGGAATCGACGCTGGCTTGCCTTGGCTGTCGCCTGGGGGCTTTGCCTGATCGGTTGGCTGGTGGTCGCGCTGATTCCCAATAGCTATGAATCGCAGGCCCGCATTTCCGTCGAAATGCAGTCGATCCTGTCGGACAAGGTTGGGGTTGATGCACGCGAGCGCAAGAAAAATATGGAGCGGGTTCAGGAAACCCTGGCTTCGACCATCAATCTGGAGAAAGTCGTACGCAGTACGGCGCTGAACCAGTCGGTTGCCACGGACCGTGAACTGGCCGGCAAGGTCGAGATGTTGCGCAAGAGCATCGAAATAAAATCGGAAAAGGACAATCTGTTCGAAATCACCGCCAGATCCTCGGCCAGCAATCTGTCGGATGCGGAAAATGCTGTTCTGGCCCGCGACATCGTGCAGAAAATGATCGATATTTTTGTCGAGGAAAATCTCTCGGGTGACCGCGATGAAACCAGCCAGACAATCAAGTTTCTTGATGCCCAGCTCGCACAGCGGGAGAAACAGCTTCAGGAAGTTGAGCAGAAACGGGTTCAGTTCGAGACAGAAAATCTCGGCTTGCTGCCGGGTATCGGTTCGATCAGCCAGAGAATGGAGGCCGCCCGGTCCGAACTGGGTCAGATTGATTCGCAGCTCAGCCAGGCATCGGCATCGCTGGCCGCCCTGAATGGCCAGCTTTCGGGTACACCGCCATCGATCGCGACACCGGGATTTGGTGGCGCTGGTGATGGCAGTGTCCGTGGCCAACTGGCGCAGGCGGAGGCCAGACTGGCCTCGGCGCGCGCACGCGGCTGGACCGACAGCCATCCTGACGTTGTCTCCATGAAGAATGAAATCGCAGCATTGCGGAGACAGGCATCGAAGGAACCCGCCGGCGGTGGCGCTTATCGCACGCCAAATCCTGCCTATAGCTCGCTGCAAAGCATGCGGGCAGAACGTCAGGCCAGCATGGCTGCCCTGCAGGCGCGTAAAAATGCCCTGCAGTCCGATATGGCGCAACTGGCCTCGAAACAGACCATGGAACCTGGTGTGGCGGCGGAAATGTCGCGGATCAATCGCGACCATGAAGTATTGAAAAGTCAATATGACCAACTGCTGACCGACCGGGAACAGATCAAATTGCGCGGTCAGGTGGAATCGGAGACCGACTCCCTCAAGTTTCGGGTCATCGATCCGCCCTCCAGTCCGCGCTCCCCGGCCGCACCAAATCGCCCGCTCTTGCTGGCAATGGTCTTGATCGTCGGCATTGGCGGCGGCGTCGGGACGGCATTTGCGATGGGCCAGTTGCAAACCAGCTATCCGACCGCAGAAAAGCTGGAAAAAGCCAGTGGCCTGCCGGTGATCGGTTCGGTTTCGCAAATACTGACCAACGCACAGCGAGCAATAAATGCGAAAAAATTGCGCATCTTTTACGGCACCACTGGCGCGCTCTTCGGCGTATTTGGGATGCTGATGATTGTCGAATTCATCCAGCGCGGCATGGTCGCCTGAGGGAGCAGTTATGAACCAATATAATCCTCCTAGAAAACCGGCTTCGTTGCTCGAGAGGGCAGGGGAAATCTATGACTATATCCCCGCCATCCGCACCGGCGACCAGCAGGGACGCCCGGCTGAAAACTCGCCACCGGAAAATGCTTCGGGCCACGTCACTCCGGTCACGCCAAGGCCGGTTGAAGTTTATGACGGCCCGCGTGTGATTGTCGATCGGGACAAGTTGCGGGAAGCCGGGTTCATCGTTCCGGACGGACCGGTAACCGGTATCTCGGAAGAATTCCGGATCATCAAGCGTCAATTGTTGCTGGCCGCCAAGGGTAGTCAGAAAGTCGCGCCGCTGCGGCATGGCGAACGGATATTGATTTGTTCGGCGCATCCCAATGAAGGCAAGACATTCTG
>JAGPVK010000029.1 GCA_018067055.1 Sphingomonadales bacterium
CGTCTCCACCCGTCAGGATGGCAGCGCCGCCTTCATGGCCGAGGCCGACGGCAAGATGACCGGCGCGCCCGGCATCGCCTTTGTCACCCGCGGCCCCGGTGCGACCAATGCCAGCATCGGCGTCCACACCGCGATGCAGGACAGTACCCCGATGATCCTGTTCATCGGCGATGTTTCCCGCGATGACAGCGATCGCGAGGGCTTTCAGGAAGTTGATTTCACCGCGATGTTCACGCCGCTCGCCAAATGGGCGGCGCGGATCGACAATGCGGCTCGGATTCCCGAATATATCGCCCGCGCCTTTGACACGGCCAGCAGCGGCCGCCCCGGCCCGGTCGTTCTGGCGCTGCCCGAGGACATGCTGCGCGACGAGGTCGAGGCACTCGACCGCCCCAAAGTTATCGCCCCTGCCCAGCCGCTCTGCCCCGATGCGATGACCACTCTCACCGACATGCTCCGCGATGCCACCGATCCGATCGCGATCATCGGTGGCGCCGGCTGGAGCGCCAAGAGCAAGCATTATTTCGCCCAATATGCCGAACGCATTGGCCTGCCCGTGGCGGTGGCCTTCCGGCGGCAGGATAATTTCCCCAATACAAGCCCGGTCTATGCCGGCAATCTCGGCTATGGCCCCAATCCCAAGCTGACCCAGCGGATCAGGGACGCCGATCTGATACTCGCGGTCGGCGCGCGGCTCGGCGAGGCAACAACCGATGGTTACACATTGATCACCCCCGACCATCCCGACCAGATCCTGGTCCATGTCCACCCCGATCCCGACGAGCTCAACCATGTCTATCGCACCGATCTGCCGATCTGCGCCGAGATGGACGAATTTGCCGAGCAGGTAGCGCTGTGGGACGATGATCTGCTCAGCTTTGACGCGGGCAAGGCGGCGCATGACGATTATCTCGCATGGTCCAGCCCGCAACCCACCGCCGCCAAGCTAGACCTCGGCCTTTGCGTTGCCGCAATGCAGGAGCAGCTGCCCGCCGACGCGATCATCTGCAACGGCGCCGGCAATTTCTCCGGCTGGTGGCACCGCTACTGGAAATATGGCAATTTCCCCAGCCAGCTCGCCCCGACCTCCGGCGCCATGGGCTACGGCGTCCCCGCATCGGTCGCCGCCGCCCTGCGCTTCCCGGACCGCGTCTCCGTAGTCATTGCAGGCGATGGCGACTTCATGATGAACGGCCAGGAACTGGCCACCGCGGTCCAATATGAAGCCAATCTGCTGGTGCTGGTAATCGACAATGGCAGCTTCGGCACCATCCGCCTGCACCAGGAACGCGAATATCCGGCGCGCCTGTCGGCCACGTCGCTAAAGAACCCGGATTTTGCCAAACTGGCCGAAGCTTATGGCGGCTGGAGCGCGACCGTCGAAACCACCAATGAATTTGCACCGGCGCTGAAGGAAGCAATGCAGCGCAAGGGGCTGCGTTTGCTGCATCTCAAGACCGATGTCGAGTTTCTGACGGCCGCTGGCGCAACGGTTAGCGGGTTGCGGAAAAAATAGGCTCAATCAACCGCCAAAATACTGCTGCGTGACAAAGATTTTGACTCCGAGACCGATCAGGATCAGCCCGCCCAAAACCTCGGCCCATTTGCCGATTCTCGCGCCAACCAGCGCACCCAGATAAACGCCGGGATAGGTCAATAATGCGGTCGTCAGCCCGATCACGGCGCAGGCCAGAACAATCGGCGCACCGAAGCTTGGCAGGGTTATGCCGGCGACGGCGGCGTCGATACTGGTGGCGATCGCGACGACCAGCAGCGGCCATAATGACAATTCCTTCATTGGCTGATCCGGGTGGCGATCCAGACCTTCCTTGATCATCCGGAGACCAAGAATGCTCAGCAAAGCGAGAGCGATCCAGTGGGCCACGGACGCCATGACCGCAGCAAAAGCGATTCCCAGGCCCCAGCCCAGCAAAGGCATGATCGCCTGAGCCAGACCGAAGGCAAGGCTCATCCGCAACGCGGTGCTGCGATTCGGGCGACTGGACGCGCCCTGCGCGACCGCCGCGGCGAAGGCATCCATGGCCAAACCCAGCGAGAGCAAAATAAGGGTGATCATGATCATGCCAGCCCCTTGAAAGCACTGACGCAAAAACTCAACAGGTTCATAAGCTCAAATTTCGCTGAACAGCTAAAATCGGGCTGCATTACTCGCTCGATGTTAATGCATAAAAGAGGTTTGCAGCGCATGAAGAGCGCTGTCTGGAGACACCCACATGAAATTCGTTCTACTCGAGTCGCGCGGCGGCAACTACATGGTGGTTGCCGAGAATGTGGCTTGGCTGCGCACCGACGCAGACGGTCAGACCAAGGTTGGCATAGTTGGGGGATTGCCGCTTCTGGTTTCCGGCACAATTGAAGAGACGGCAGCGACGATACTGGCGGGCTAACCCCCGGCCATCGCCAGAATCTCGTCCCACTCGCTCTCCGTCACCGGCGCCACCGACAGCCGCGTCTGCCTGATAATCGCCAGATCCTTCAGCGCCGGATTCTGTTTCATCGCCTTCAGCGTCACCGGCCGGGCCAGTTTCCGCACCGGCTTCACCTTGACTACGACCCAGCGCTCCGGATCGGTCGTGACATCGGGACTATGTTCCTCGCTCACTTCCATGATGCCAACCACGTCCAGCCCGGTGCGCGAGTGATAGAAGAAAACCTGATCGCCCTTTTTCATCGCTTTCATGTTGTTCGATGCCTGCGCATTTTTCACACCGTCCCAGGTACCTTCGCCCTCGGCGACCAGATCATCCCAGCCATAGCTATCCGGCTCCGATTTCATCAGCCAATAGTGCGGCATATCTCGCTCCTGTGCTTTGAACAATGTTCACTTGTAACCGTTAGTGGTGAGCCT
>JAGPVK010000054.1 GCA_018067055.1 Sphingomonadales bacterium
ATCGTGGCCACGAACATTTCGAGGATTGCGCAGAATTCTGTGCAAAATATGACCAGACCGCTTTTGATGCCAATTATGATACCGCGCCGCTGGAATTTTTCGAACCGATGGTTCGGCGGGTCATGGCGCGGCCGGTAAACAGTATCTACGTAACCGAATAGAGCCGGTCAGACCGAGTCTTCAGGCGGCTGAGGACTCGCCGATTTCCCGCAAATGACGGACCACCATATCATCCCGATTGGAGCCGTCTGAATCCTGCTTCAATTCCGCTTCATCAATCCAGCAGAGATCGTCCATTTCGAGCACCCGGTCGTCATGCCCGCGCATGCTGATCGGGCGGATCGGCTGGCGATCGCGCGAATCGCACAAGATCGGATTGGACGGCACACCAGTCTCCCATCTTTCCCCCCATTGGCGGAGTGCGATCATCGTCGGCAGCAAGTCCTGCCCCTTGTCGGTCAGCCGATACTCGACCTTCCTTTTGTCATGATCACAGGGCCGGCGAGTCATGATCCCTGCTTCCACCATGCGGGTAAGCCGGTTGGCCAGGATGTTCCGGGCAATGCCGATTTCCGACAGGAAATCCTCAAAATGTCCGACGCCGTTCAGCGCGGCACGCAATATCATGAAGCACCAACGCTCGCCGATGACTTCCAGCGACACGGGTAGGCTGCACTCACCGCCAGCCAGACTCGATAGATCTTCTCTGATTTTGTCCATGATCCCATTCCTAAACCAGTTTTTGGGCAAGTGCGAAAAAAATATAAGTTTTTAGTTGCAACTTAAAACCTATTAATATAGGTATTGATTCGCAACCTAAATTGCAACCGTAAATTTCTCCCCTCTAGCCACCCGGAAAAATGACCCGGACACAGACTGACGAAAGGAAATATCATGCTTCTCTCCCAAAGCCCGCTCCGCGCTACAATGATTTTTTGCGTTGCCGCGCTGACATCCCTGACCCTGTTCACGGCGACCACCGCCCAGGCACGGACCACAGCCATCGCCTATACCGCGGAATTGCAGGCCCCGGTCGCGGCTGCCAAGGAAATCATCAAGGATACCTTCATCCACTGCGACGGTACCGAATGTATCGGTGGTCAAAGCAGCTCCGCACCGCGGACAATCTGCGCCAAGATCGTCGATGAATTCGGTCCGGTCGCCAGTTTTGCCTATAAGGGCAAGGCTTTCGACGCCGAAGCGCTCGCCAAGTGCAACAACTGATTTGAAATCTCCGCCTGACCGGCCTCTCGCTCCCTAAACCGGCCAGTTTACTGGCCTGCCGGTCAGCCATAGCGCCGAAGCGAAGCTCATTTTCCGTTCCCCGGAAGATAACAGCCCGCTTCGGCGCTCTTTTTTGTTGCCCCGGTCCCTAAAGCGCACCATCTTCTATCCATGCTCAGGCAATATGAACTGGTGGAACGGGTCCGATCCTATGATCCCGATGCAGATGAAGATCTGCTCAACCGCGCCTATGTGTTTTCCGTGCAGCGCCACGGCAGCCAGAAACGGGCCAGCGGCGACCCCTATTTCAGCCATCCCATCGAGGTTGCCGGTCTGATGACTGACCTCAAACTGGACCAGCAGACGATTGTCACCGCGCTGCTCCACGATACGGTCGAGGATACCCTCACCACGACCGAAGAAATCAGCAAATTATTCGGTGAAGAAATCGCCCGGCTGGTCGATGGGGTGACCAAGCTTTCTAAGATCGAAGCGCAGACCGACAATGAGAGAGCAGCCGAAAACCTCCGCAAATTCCTGCTGGCAATGTCCGATGATATCCGGGTGCTGCTGGTCAAGCTTGCCGATCGTCTGCACAATATGCGGACGCTGCATTTCATCAAGAGTGAAGAAAAGCGGCTGCGGATCGCCCATGAAACCATGGATATATACGCACCGCTCGCCGAGCGGGTCGGCATGTATGAATATATGCGCGAGATGCAGTTGCTGGCCTTCCAGCATATGGAACCGGAAGCCCATGAAACAATCACCAAAAGATTGCAGGCGATCAAGGAAGGTGACGAAGGCGAGGTCGACAAGATTTCGCAGTCGATCAAGAAGGTGCTCGAGAGCGGCGGTCTGGCGGCTGAGGTCAGCGGGCGAGAGAAACATCCCTATTCGATCTGGCGCAAGATGCAGGAGCGGCACGTCAGCTTTGAACAGCTGACCGACATCATGGCGTTCCGGGTTGTCACCGACAATAGCGCGGAATGCTATCGCGCGCTCGGCATCCTGCACAAGAAATGGAAAATGGTGCCGGGCCGGTTCAAGGACTATATTTCGACACCCAAGCGCAATGGCTATAGCTCGATCCACACCACCATCATGCACGGCACCAATATGCGGGTGGAAATTCAGATTCGCTCGCGGCGCATGCACGAGGATAATGAATTCGGTCTCGCCGCGCACTGGGCCTATAAACAGGGCAATCGGCCAGATGGTCAGGCGGGCTGGATTCGCGATCTGATCGAGATTCTCGACCAGGCCGAAGATGCCGAGGAATTGCTCGAACATACCAAACTCGCGATGTACCAGGACCGTATCTTTGCCTTCACGCCCAAGGGCACCTTGCTGCAAATGCCAAGGGGTTCGACCACCGTCGATTTCGCTTATGCCGTACACACCGATCTCGGCAATCAGGCGGTCGGCGCCAAGGTCAATGGCCGCCATGTGCCACTACGCACCCAGCTGCAAAATGGCGATGTCGTCGAAATCCTGAAATCCAAGGGTCAGGAACCGCAGCCGGGCTGGCTGTCCTTTGTCATTACCGGCAAGGCACGCGCCGCCATTCGCCGCAACGTCCGGTTCAAGGAACGCGACGAGATGATCGCCATAGGCACTGAGCTTTACGAAGAAATCATCGAGCGGCTGCCCGGCAAGATCGGCAAGCGTGCGATCAAAGCGGCGCTCAAACGCCTGAATATGCAAGAGCCGGATGACCTGATGATGGCGATAGGCACGCGCCAGCTCAGCGACCGCGAGGTGATGGAAGCGATCATTCCCGGCAGCGTCCACGACAATGACGACGAGCGGCAATGGCCCGAACAGGATCGCGCAATTTCGATCAAGGGACTGACCCCCGGTGTTGCGTTTGACCTGGCCGAATGTTGTCATCCGGTGCCCGGTGACCGCATTGTCGGACTGCGGCGCAGCGGCGAAAATGTCGAGGTGCACACTATCGACTGCCCGAGTCTCGCCGATGGTGTGGATGCAGACTGGGTGGATCTCAGCTGGGGTAATGAGAGCGACGGCGCGCCTGCCCGGCTATGCGCGGTGCTGCACAACAAGCCGGGTACGCTGGCCGAAATGGCCGGGATTTTCGGCTTTCACAATGCCAATATCCTGAACCTGCGCCTGTCCCACCGCGATGGACCGTTCCACACGTTCGACGTCGATTTGGAAGTGCATAATGTCCATCATCTGATGCGGATATTGTCGGCGCTGCGCGCGTCAGAGGCGGTCGCGCAAGCCGAGCGCGCCTGATTCAGCTGTTACAAAAATTCAGGGAGCGGGCGGTGGTCCGCCAGCAGCGCCTTGCATCTGCTGCCGCAATTCTTCCATCTGCTCCTGCGAAATGAAATCGAGCAGCGTCACATCAAAGATCAGCAGACTGTCCGGCGGAACCAGTTCGCCGGGGGACGCTTCGCCATAAGCCAGATCCGACGGGATCCAGATGCGATATTCGCCGCCCTTCTGCATCAGTTGCAGCGCTTCGGAGAAACCGGGAACTACGCCGCCAACCGGCATCGGTGTCTGTTCATTGGAATCAAAGACCGTGCCATCGCGCAACATGCCTTCATATTTGACCAGTGCGGTATCGGTGGCGGTAGGAGAAGGCCCCTTGCCCGAATTTATGATCTTATATTGCAGACCGGATGCGGTCTGCTTGACGCCAGGCTGCTTGGCATTTTCTGCCAGAAATTCGGCATTACCCGGTGGCGGGAACATTTTCTCCCATCCCGATTGCACAAATTCTGCCGGGCTGGTTTTTTCGGGTATGGCCATCGCCAGCGCGACTACCAGGATGATGCCTAGCAGCAAGCCAAGCAAAAAGGCCCTGATCGGGAACGACGACTTGCCAGCATTCTGCTGTGGATTGATATCACTCACCAACTACGCTCCAAAATACGACTGTGCCGACTTTTCTATTGGCCAGGAGCTGCCGGAGCACCAGGGCCAGCGCCTTGCGCCTGCATCTGTTGCCGCAATTCTTCCATCTGCGCCTGCGAAATGAAATCGAGCAGAGTCACATCAAAAATGAGCAAACTGTTTGGTGGAATCTGTTCGCCTGGAGATGCTTCGCCATAAGCCAGGTCCGACGGGATCCAGATACGATATTCGCCGCCCTTCTGCATCAGTTGCAGCGCTTCGGAGAAACCGGGGACAACGCCGCCTACCGGCATCGGTGTCTGCTCGTTGGCGTCAAAGACCGTGCCATCACGCAACGTGCCTTCATATTTGACCAGCGCGGTATCGGTGGCGGTAGGGGAAGGCCCCTCGCCCGGCTTGAGCACCTTGTATTGCAAGCCCGATGCAGTCGTTTCTACCCCGTCCTCGTCCGCATTGGCGGCGAGAAACTGTTCATTGCTCGCGCCTGTGACGACCGCATTCTGGGTTCCCGTATAAGCGAGAAGCAGTGCAGCGCCAACTATCAGCGCCACGCCGAACCAGATCTTGGTCAGCGAGCCTTTTTGGATGGGATGAATCGGAACCGTCGTGACAGACATGGGCAGGCTACCTTATATTT
>JAGPVK010000060.1 GCA_018067055.1 Sphingomonadales bacterium
TTCACTATCTGTGCAAACTGTGCGTCAATTCCGGACGCTATGGCTGAATATGTAAATTTCGGTCAACAAACACCGGATTACTGGCGCTAAACCTGAAGAAACAAGGTAAATGACATTGAAACTATGCCTTCCATGCACAAGCGTCACCCATATGCCTTAGCCTAAGGCCATAATGAAAGGTTCTGCTTTTGGCCGTCGTCGCTGTCTATAATTCCAAGGGTGGCGTCGGCAAATCTACTTTTGCCATCAATCTGGCATGGGAATCGGCTCAGCAAGGCCATCGCACATTGCTGTGGGAACTGGACGAACAGGGCGATAGCAGCTGGATGCTGTCCCCCGACGACTGGAACCGCCAAACCAACGCAAACCAGTTCATGCTTGGCTCGCGGGAGCTGTTGCAGCAGATCCACCCGAGCAAATTTCTCGGACTGAGCCTGCTGGATGGCGATCAGAATATCCGGGCAACAGAAAATTTTCTGGTCCTTTTTTCCCGGCAACAGAAATTATCGAAGCTGTTTGCCGAACTCGAAGAGAATTTCGACGTCATCCTGATCGACTGTCCACCCGGGTTCAGCGAAGCCAATCGCAAGGTGCTGCTCTTCACACATCTCGTCGTGGTACCGGTCATTCCTTCGCCGCTTGCCGAAAGAGGATTGACCAAGATCCGCAAATTCATGACTTTGCACCGTGGCCATCATCCCCCGATATTGCCGGTATTTTCGATGGTTGATCGACGCCGGAAAATGCACAATCTCGCGTTGACCGAAAAGCCGGATCGACCAGTCATCGATATGGCCAGCGAAATCGAGCAAATGATCCACCGAAAATTGCCGATCGGTGCTTTTGCAGCGAAAAGTCGCAATGGTCTGGCATTTTCCAGATTGTGGAGCGGCATTGAACGAAAATTGCTGGAAATGATCGTGCTGAGAACGAAAGCCACGGGTGACGAGACCACCGCAAGCGAGCCATCATAAAATAGCGCATGGCCGCTGGCATCCTGCGTGGTTGCTGCAAATTCCGGGCTATTTCAAGATTTTGCCAGCATGTTCTGCTCGATTGTCGCCAAGACAGATCCGAATGCACCATCCTCGCCAAAAGCAATCCGTCCGCCAACCAGGGCAATGAACAGGACAAGAATGGCGAGCCAGATCAGGAATATGCCGCTGGTGATGCGCCAATTGCGGGGCGGCAATCCCTGCACCAGAAACATGAATATCCCGGCCACGTTGATACAGACCAGATTTGTTGCGAGCAGGAACAGGGCTTTGAACCCAAGGACGGGATCGCCGCTGCCAAAGAACAGGCCCGCAGCTGCGATGGGCGGGACCAGCGCCACCGCGATCATGACGCCAACCAGTGACAGCGATGCGCCTTGACTGAATGCCAGCACGCCAGCGGCACCGCAGGCAAGGGCCAAAGCGATATCGGCAGGATGGACCATGGTGCGGTTTCTGAGTTCCGATACCAGTGGATTGACTTCGATGAACATCCCCAGCGCGATCGTAAAAATCAGCGCCGCGAGAATCCCGACAACGAGCGTGCTCATCGCACGGCGACCAAGTTTTGCATCCCCAAGTGTCGCTGCCATCGCCATCGCCATCGTCGGACCGAGCAGCGGAGCGATGATCATCGCACCGATGACCACGGCAATTTGCCCGCTGTGCATGCCCAGAGCCGCGATCAGTGCCGACAGGACCACCGTCAGCAGATAATTGGGACGAAGTTCGAGACTGGCTTCGATATCATCGTAAAGCTCGTTGGTGCTGATCCGGTCGCGGGTGAAGAAAATTTCCAATTTGCTGGGAGGCTTCTGGTCGGCGGACTGTACCGAGACGATTTCCTCCAGTTCGGGAATTTCCGGCAAAACCGCTTCGACCTGCAGGACCAGCACCGAAAAGCCGGTGATGTCCTGGAAATTGCTGTCGAGTTCCGCGATCAGCGATTCAATCGATCTGCTCGCCACCACACAGGAGAATTTTTCCAGACCACCCGGGACGGCTTCCTGCCAAAAACGGCTGCAATGATCAGCGATGATCGTACTCGTTCGCGACACTTCTGCGTCGGGTACGATTATTTCAACCAGTCTTGCCGACATCTAAGTTTCCCTCCGCCTGCGAAACGATTGAAATATAAGCCCATTCTTGCAACCGATTGAGTCGACTCGCTGGCGCCCATCCTCGGCTGGATCAAAAATTCACCAGCTGGTGGCTCGTCACATTTCTCCCCGCTCGCGCCGCAGGGCAAACCATTTTTCGACGTTGCGATTATGTTGTTCCAGCGTTTCGGCAAAAACATGGCCGCCCTTGCCATCGGCGACGAAGTAAAGTGCTTTGGTATCCGCAGGATTCAGCACGGCTTCGATCGACGCGCGGCCAGGATTTGCAATCGGCCCCTTGGGCAATCCGACCATCGCATATGTATTATAGTCGTTGACCTGGGCAATTTCAGATTGGCGGATCCGGCGCCCCAGTGGCTTGCCACGGGTAATGGGATAGATGATCGTCGGGTCTGCCTGCAGCATCATATTCTTGCGCAGACGGTTGCTGTACACACCGGCGACGGTTCGCCTTTCCCTGGCCAGGGCGGTTTCCTTTTCGACGATTGCCGCCAGGATAACCGCTTCTTGCGGCGATTTGACGATCGTGTCCGGCGAGCGTTTCGGCCACAATTCGGCGATTGTGTCCTTCATCGCCTGTTGCATGCGCAGCAGGACCGCTGCCCGTGGCTCGCCGCGTTCAAAGCTGTAGCTGTCCGGCAGGATAGATCCCTCCGCCGGCACCGGAATCTCTCCCTTGAGCAGCTTTTCGGCCATCAGCTTTTCATAGACGATGATCGACGGCGTGCCTTCCGGAATGGTGATCAGGCGCTGTACCGCTTTGCCGCCCTGCAGAATATCCAATATCAGGGCATTGCTCGCGCCGGGTGGAATTTCGAATTCTCCGGCCTTGATCGGCTCCGACCCACCGAGGATTTTCGCTCGGGTGAGGAAGGCATCGGCAGATTTGATGACCCCTTCCGATTCCATGACCTGCGCCGCCATGGCCAGGCTCGAACCCGACTTGATGACGATCGTGCGCTGATTTTCCAGCGGACCACTGGCGTTCCAGCCATAGAGGAAATTCCCCGCCAGCAGGACTGCAATGATCGCCGCCGCCACCAATATCAGGCAACCGAGACGACGCACGATATTAGATGGCTTTCATGATGATGCTGGCATTGGTACCACCAAAGCCAAAGCTGTTGCTCAGCACGGCCTTGACCTCACGCTTTTTCGCAAAATGCGGTACCAGGTCCACACCTTCGCAGCCTTCGTCGGGATCGTCGAGATTCAGCGTCGGCGGGACAATCTGATCGCGAATGGCCAAACCGCAGAAAATGGCTTCGACGGCACCTGCGCCGCCAAGCAAATGACCGATCGCCGATTTCGTCGAGCTCATCGACATGGTCTTGAGATCATCGCCAAACAACCGCTTGACCGCCGCCAGCTCGATCGTGTCGGCCATCGTGGACGTACCGTGCGCATTGACATAATGGATATCGGCGGTGGTCAATCCGGAGCGTTTGAGCGCCATTTCCATCGACCGATAGGCACCGGTGCCATCAGGATGCGGTGCAGTGACATGATAGGCGTCGCCGGACATGCCATAGCCGATCACTTCGCAATAGATTTTGGCGCCACGCGCCTTGGCATGTTCATATTCTTCCAGGCAGACGACGCCTGCGCCCTCGCCCATCACAAAGCCGTCGCGGTCCTTGTCATAGGGCCGGGATGCGGCGGTCGGATCGTCGTTGCGCTTGGTCGACAAAGCCTTGGCCTGAGCAAAACCGGCGATTCCAATCGGACAGATGGTCGCTTCCGCGCCACCGGCCAGCATCACATCGGCGTCATCGAGAGCGATCATCCGCGCGGCATCACCAATACTGTGAGCGCCGGTCGAACAGGCAGTCACAACCGCGTGATTCGGTCCCATCAAACCATATTTGATCGAAACCTGGCCAGAAATGAGATTGATCAGCCGTCCGTGGACAAAATGCGGGCTGACCCGGCTCGGTCCGCGTTCGTATAATACGATCGACTCTTTTTCGATTCCCGGCAATCCGCCAATCCCTGAACCGATCGAACAGCCAGCGCGGAGCTTGTCTTCGTCGGACATGTCGGTGAGGCCGGCATCCTCGAGTGCCTGACCGGCGGCATCGATACCGTAAATGATGAACGGGTCGACCTGGCGCTGAACCTTGTGGTCCACGCGCAGATTCGGATCAAACCCATATTCATGGTCCGCCGGCTTGACCTCGCAGGCGATATGACATTTCTGATCGGATGCATCGAAGCGGGTGATTTTGCCCGCGCCTGACTTGGAAGCCAATATATTGCTCCAGGTCGTTTCTACATCTCCGCCCAGCGGCGTTACCAGGCCCATTCCGGTTACAACTACACGGCGCATATCATGCCTCTCCTTGCGGGCTTCACCTGCCCGAAATCAAAAACGGCCACCGGTTCAGGACTTTCCTCCCGGGCCGGTGAGCCGCTTTGCTGTTTTTCAGCGATCATTGGCCCCGAGGCGTGCCCTTTTTCCTGGCAGCACCTCAAAATCAATTAACCCTTGTTTTTGTCGATGAAATCGATGGCATCTTTGACAGTAGCAATTTTTTCGGCTGCATCATCAGGAATTTCAACGCTGAATTCTTCTTCAAACGCCATTACCAGCTCAACGATGTCGAGGCTGTCAGCGCCCAGATCATCGATGAAAGCAGCTTCTTCGGTCACTTTGTCGGCTTCAACACCCAGATGCTCAACAACGATCTTTTTTACGCGGTCTGCAGTCTCACTCATGAGAGGTCCTTTTTGTTACAAATGAATTTCAATTTCGTCCTAGTGCGGTGGCGCGCGCCTTGCAAGTGTCCGTGAAGTCGAAATCGCACCAGAGATGAAGTTTTTGGCAGAAGCTCTAAGAAATCATCGCCATTCCGCCATTCACGTGCAGCGTCTGACCAGTGACATATGAGGCTTCTTTACTAGCCAAATAGACCACGGCAGCACCAATATCGTCACCGCTCCCCATTTTTCCTGCCGGAATCTTGCGATTGATCTCTTCCTTCTGGGCATCGGTCAGCGCATCGGTCATCGGCGATTCAATGAATCCGGGAGCAACGCAATTCACCGTGATCCCGCGGGACGCCAGTTCCTGCGCCAAAGCCTTGGACATGCCGACAAGCCCGGCCTTCGAGGCGACATAATTGGCCTGTCCCGGATTGCCGGTGGCACCGACCACCGAACTGATCGAGATAATCCGGCCATGGCGGGCCTTCATCATCGGCCTTGCAGCGGCACGGATCAGGCGGAAGGCGGATTCCAGATTGACCCGGATCACATCGGAAAAATCCTCATCCGACATGCGCATGGTCAGTCCATCGCGGGTAATGCCGGCGTTATTGACCAGAATGTCGAGCTTGCCGAGCTTTGCCACCGTATCCGGGACCAGTGCATCGACTTCTTCCGCTTTGGACAGATCGCAGGGCATGACAATATGTCCCTCGCCCGCCATGTCCGGAATCATCTCCATCAGCACGTGCCTGCGGGTACCGGAAAGCGCGATGGTCGCGCCCTGTGCGGCCAGAGATTTGGCGATTGCCGAGCCAATTCCGCCAGAGGCTCCGGTAACGAGTGCGGTCATTCCGCTTAAATCAAACATGCCAAATTCCTCAAAAATTCCAGATGATATAGATCGAATGCTTCAGCGACTACAGGCTCTTCAGAAAGGCTTCGATATCTGCCAGAGACACAAGACTGACGGTTTCGGCTTCAGGGGCAATCCGGCCGACCATTCCGGTCAGCACCTTGCCGCCAAATTCGACAAATTGCTCGACACCCGCTTCCGCCATATGGCCAACCGACTCACGCCAGCGCACGGTGCCGGTGACTTGCTGGACCAGCAGGTTGCGAATGTCATCGACATCCGAGACCGGGGCTGCGGTGACATTGGCAAAAAGTGGAACAACGGGCGGGAATATGCTGGCTTCGGCCAACGCTTCTTCCATGGCTTCCGCTGCCGGAGCCATCAGAGAACAATGGAACGGCGCCGACACCGGCAGCAACATGGCGCGCTTGATGCCATGATCTTTCGCCATCGCTATCGCCCGGTCGATCGCTCCAGCATGGCCGGAAATCACCACCTGAGTCGGATCATTGTCGTTGGCGACGGTACAAATCTCGCCTTGTGCCGATGCATTGGCCAGCGCTGAGGCCTTTTTCACGTCGGCGCCCAGCAATACCGCCATGGTGCCTTCGCCCACGGGCACCGCCTTCTGCATCGACAGACCACGCAATTTAAGCAATTCGGCGGTCGTCGTCAGGTTTAGGGCTCCGGCAGCGCACAGCGCGCTATATTCACCCAGGCTGTGACCGGCGACATAGCTGCACAGATCGCCAAGCGACTTGCCGCCATCTTTTTCCATCACCCGCAAGGTTGCGACAGCATTGGCCATGATCGCCGGCTGTGCATTTTCGGTCAGGGTCAGCTCATCGGACGGCCCCTCACACATCAGCTTGAACAGATTTTGCTCGAGCGCGTGATCGACTTCTTCAAAAACTTCGCGAGCGGTGCTGCTGGACTCGGCCAGCGCCTTGCCCATGCCAACCGCTTGGCTGCCCTGTCCCGGAAAAATAAATGCGCGCATATCGACCCCCAGTTGCAAAATATGATGCGGAATTAGGGACGATTGACCGGTCATGCAAGCGTCGCCGTTGCGCGGCAAAAGCATTGCGTAATTTTAATCGTCCGATTAAACCGATCGGATGATCGATGAGACATTCCAGGAAAAGCTTGCAGAATATTGTAACAAAACCTTTGGCGCGGGTGGTGAACTTGCCGACGTCCAGCGATTATCCGGCGGCGCCAGCATGGAAAGCTGGGCTTTTTCCTATCGCGGGGAAGACTATGTGCTGCGCCGCCTGCCCTATGGCCTGTCACCCGACGATGACGGGTTGCGCGGCGTTCCGCTCGCTACCCAGGCTGATGTCATTGATCTGGCACGCAGTGCCGGCGTCACCGCTCCGGAGGTTCGCGGTCGGCTAGAACCTGATGATGGCCTCGGCGATGGCTTCATCATGACCAAGGCAGAGGGTGAAACCCTGCCCCACAAGATTCTCGGTAATCCGGAATATGCGGCAGCCGAGAGCCGGTTGACGGCCCAATGCGCCCGGGAACTGGCTGCCATTCACCAGATCAAGATGAATCCCCTGCTGCAGTCACTGGAATATTTTTCACCGGCGGAACTGATCCGGGTGCAGAAGGAAAAATATCACGAAATTGGCGGCCAGATTCCGATCTACGAATTTGCCTTTCACTGGCTTGAGCAGAATGCACCCGATGCCAGCGACCAATATCTGGTGCACGGCGATTTCCGGATGGGCAATCTGATGATCGACGGGCAAGGCCTGTCGGCGGTACTCGACTGGGAACTGGTCCGGCTTGGCGATCCGGTGCAGGACCTTGCCTATCTGTGCACGCCGAGCTGGCGATTTGGCCATTACGAGAAGGAAGCGGGCGGCTTCGACAGCGCCGAATCCTTCCTCGCAGCCTATGCCGATGCCAGTGGCGCGGAAGTCGATCCGGACCGGTTTCGCTTCTGGCTGGTCTATTCCACCCTGTGGTGGGGTGTCGCCTGCATGGTGATGGGACAGATCTGGCGCAGCCATGGTGACCGCTCGCTGGAACGGACGGTGATCGGTCGCCGGGTATCCGAGGTCGAGATAGATCTGGCACTGCTGTTCGAAGAAATCATGCCCGATGCCTTGTCGACGTCGCTCGACTGGTCGGTTACCGATCAGCAGAACGTGACCGGCGAGACCAGCTATGGCGAACTGCTGATGGCGCTGGACGAATGGAACGCAAAGCAGGTGCTGCCTGGCCTGAAAGGGCATGACAAGTTCCAGTCACGAGTCGCTGGCAATGCCCTTGGCATCGCGCGTCGCCAGGCGGAATGGGGATCCGGTTACCGCGATGCCGCCGGGGCCAGACTCGCCGCTATCGGTTATGATCATCGACAGCTTTGCCAGGGCCTTTCACAAGGTGACATCGAGATTACAAATTCGGCTGTTTGGGACCATTTGCGCCTGTCCGCGCTGGAACGACTGTCGATCGACCAACCCAAATATGCCGGCCTGAAGGTCGCGCTCAACAAATGGAGTCCATCATGACCAATTTTGAAATCCCGCAGGACATCGAAGACTATCTGGACGTGTTGGATGCGTTCATCGAGGCCGAGATCAAGCCGTTGGAGCAGCGCGATGACAATATCCGTTTCTTTGACCATCGCCGGGAAGACGCGCGGACCAATTGGGAAAATCAGGGCCTGCCGACCGAGGAATGGGAAGCATTGCTGGTGGAAATGCGGCAGATCGCCGATGCTGCCGGCCATTATCGCTATGCTTTGCCGGAGGAATTTGGCGGCCAGAACGGCACCAATCTCGGCATGGCGCGGATCCGCGAACATCTGGCGCACAAGGGTCTGGGACTGCACAACGACCTGCAGAATGAAAATTCGATCGTCGGCAATCTGGTCCAGCCGCTGATGCTGCGCGACTTTGGCACCGAGCAGCAAAAGCGCGATTATATTCCGGCGATGCTGGCGGGCAAGATGGGCTGGTGTTTCGGTCTGACGGAAGAGCATCATGGCTCGGACGCCACCTGGATGGACACGACCGCTGTGCCGGAAACCCGTGACGGGGTCGATGGCTGGCTGATCAACGGCAACAAGATGTGGACCACCGGACTGCACAAGGCCTCGCATGTGATGACCTTTGCCCGGCACAGCGGCAAGGATGGCGATGCGCGCGGTATCGGCTGTTTCATCGTGCCGGTGGATGCCGAGGGCTTTGAAGTCGGCGAATATATGTGGACATTCAATATGCCCACCGATCATCCGAAATGTTCCTATACCAATGTCTGGATTCCGGCCGACGCGGTGCTCGGCGATCTCGACATGGGGCTCGCCTGCGCGCAGCATTTTGTCCATGAAAACCGCATCCGGCAGGCGGCCTCATCCTTGGGCGCTGCGCAATATTGTATTGATGAATCGGTCAGATATGCCGGCGAACGCAAACCGTTCGGCAAGCCCTTGTCGGTCAATCAGGGCATTCAGTTTCCTTTGGTGGAATTGCACACCGAGGCGGCGATGCTGCGCCAGCTGATCTACGCCACCGCCGCCAAGATGGACACCATGCCCAAGCCCGATGTTGCCAAATATCTCTCCGCCCAGGTTTCGATGTGCAACTATCGCGCGAACCGGCTGTGCTGCGATGCCGCCGACCGGGCGATGCAGGTCCATGGCGGCATGGGCTATTCGCGCCACAAGCCGTTCGAGCATATCTACCGGCATCACCGCCGCTACCGGATTACCGAGGGCGCAGAAGAAATCCAGATGCGCAAGATCGGTGGCGACATGTTCGGGTTTCTAGGACGAAAGAAATAGTAGCAATCTGATATTCTATCGTTACATTGATTTGGCAATACTTGTTTAGAGTCTGTCAGTAAATCAGGTAGTTGAGACGATGCAAGAAGAGTTGATCGATCGTATCTATGAATGTTCTGTTGTGCCGGAGCTCTGGCCCGATGTGCTCGACGAACTGGCTAAGTTAACCGACTCCATCGGTGGCATGCTGTTTTCTGCCCGCAAGGCAGTCAACTGGACCGCCACGGAAAGTGTGTTCGACGCATTTGATACCTATGTCAAAGATGGCTGGTTTGAAAAATGCCCCCGCCGGACCTGCATGATGGGCAAATCCGAACCTACATTCTTTGTCGAGCAGGATTTCTTCAGCGAAGAGGAACTCGCCAATAATCCTTTTTATCGGGATTTCTTTCATCCAAGGAATCTCGGCTGGTCGGCGGGAACGCTTCTGCAAATGCCAACGGGAGACAATATCGTCTTCAGCATCGAACGCCATCTCGAACAGGGGCCAATAGAGCGCAATCATGTCGACCGGCTGAACGAACTGCGTCCGCATCTGTTGCGCAGTGCGTTCGTATCGACCAGACTCGGCCTGCAACGCGCGCAAGGGGCCAGCGAAACCCTTTCCAAGTTCGGCATGCCAGCGCTCGTGCTGGACGCCCAGGGCAAGTTTGTCGAAGCCAATGAACGGGCGCAATCCATCTCCGACCACGTGAAATTCAACGACGTTGGTCGGCATGTGTCATTTTCAGATCGGCGTGCCGGGGCTTTCCTGACCAGCGCACTGGAAACGCTGGACAGGGTTGTCTCCACAGACAGTCTTTCCTTCCCGGTCCGCAACCAGGATGGCAACGCGATATTCGTCGGCCATGTGATGCCGATAAAGCTGGCTGCCCATGATATTTTTGCCAATAGCTATGCATTGCTGTTCTTTACACCGCTCGATCAAAATCGGCCACCGTCGACCGCGTTGATGAGAAGCCTGTTCGACATGACGATGGCGGAAACCCGAATTGCCAAAGGCCTGATGAAAGGCCAGACGCTGAAGGAGATCGCAGCAGACGGCAGCGTATCCATCGCCACGGTCCGATCGCAATTCAGCAGTGTACTCGAAAAAACAGGCTGTAGCCGCCAGGCCGAGCTGGTTGGCTTGCTGGCCAATATTGCGCTTGGTCAAAGCGAACAGCCCCAGAAAAACTAGACAACTGCCGGAGGCGTGAAGGCAAGCGCTCACTGCGGAAACTGCTTTCAGATTTTCAAGAAAATTACCGGCTATCATTCATTTGAATGATGAAACGCCT
>JAGPVK010000082.1 GCA_018067055.1 Sphingomonadales bacterium
ATCCAGAGCGGGCCATCGACGAAAAGCACGGCGGGACCGACGGTCTGGCGCTTTTTGAAAGCCTGCTGCGCTAGATCACAGCGACCCTGAAAACCGTACAACGTTAGAGTTCCGGGCAGGATTGAATCCACCTTTTCACAATTGATTTACACTTGGAGGGGTCGCGTACCGGCAGAGTCCAATCGACTTTGACCCGTCTGCTTCATTCAACCCTAATTGTCCGGCATATCGGATGCCATTGATGCCCTTGTGTCAAGGGCAAGCCCTATCCATCAGCAACACCATTTCGGGCTTTTCAGATATTAGTATTTTTGATGACGACGGGATTCTGTCGAACCAGAAGATGCTCGCTTACATTGAATGACCGCCGACGGACCGTAATGGCGTGTCGTTCAGTCGCAGATCAAAACCACAAAAGAAAAAGGGCCGGTCCGAAGACCAGCCCTTTTCATATTTGGTATCTATGTTGGTATTAGTTACCGGAACCA
The DNA here is from genome assembly GCA_018067055.1 of Sphingomonadales bacterium. Taxonomy (GTDB): domain Bacteria; phylum Pseudomonadota; class Alphaproteobacteria; order Sphingomonadales; family Sphingomonadaceae; genus Parasphingorhabdus. The sequence continues at coordinate 489 of JAGPVK010000082.1, forward strand.
GGTCCGTACATAACTTCAACACGACGGTTCTGCGGTTCACGAACGCCGTCTGCGGTTTCAACGCGAGGACGCGATTCACCGAAGGCTTCACTCGAGATAACGCCGCCGCTGATGCCGCGCGATTCAAGATATGCGCGAACAGCCGCATTGCGACGCTGGGACAGACCGACGTTGTAGCTGGCAGCACCAGATTTGTCAGCGTGACCAGCCAGCATGACCTGAGCCGAACCACAATCGCCATATGCCGTAACCGCATTGTCGAGAACCGAAGCCGCTTCTGGTGTGATATCCGACTGATCCCAGTCAAAGAACACAATGTAAGGGCCAGGCGCACATACTGCCGGTGGTGGCGGTGGTGGCGGTGGTGGCGGTGGTGGAGGCGGTGGTGGAGGCGGTGGTGGTGGTGGAGTTTCTGTCGTGCCACCGAAGTTGTAGATCAAGCTACCCAGAATCGAGTGGGTCCGCAGACGCGTATCGTTTGTACGGCCAATCTGATCCACGAGATTGATTTTTTCAGCATTGAAAAAACGGTATTTCAGACCAACGTCCCAGCTATCGCTCAACGGAGCGCGAACGCCTGCAAGCAATTGCCATGCAAAGCCCGTGTCCGAATCATCGATATACGGTGCAGCAAAGATATTCGTTACTTCGGTCCGTGCAACACCGACGCCGCCGCCAGCAAATCCCTGGATGCCGTCATCGTCACCAAAGTCCAGCAAGCCGTTCAGCATGAAGCTGAGCGCATTTACTTCGCCATTGATCGGGGTTTGGCCAAGAAAGAGCGGTCCGGCGCCACTTAACGTCTGCGGGATACCGGGCGACAATGATTGTACGTTATTGGCAGCTGCAGATCTGTATCCAACTTCAGCTTCCAACCGGAAACCACCGAAGTCATATCCAACGATACCGTCAAAATCATAACCAGCGTCATGATCGACCTTCACCGCATCTTTTGTACCAGCAACGTCATAAGACAAATCTTCGACGAGCATTACACCGCCCTCGACACCAACATACCACTGGTCATCACGGGCCAGAGCAGGTGTAGCGAGCGCTGTGGAGGCAAGCGCCATTCCTAAGGCAAGCTTCCGCATTTATATTCCCCTTCTCATTTAGCTTCTAAATTCACGCTGCTTTCTAGCGTCTAGCTCGGTACAGTGCAAGCGACCAAATCCCAGAACTGTTGCGAAAATGTCGCCATTTGCGGCATTTAGCCCAAAAAATAGCTTTCAAAACCGGTAGAATTGGGGAAAACCGTTTGCCTTTTAGCCTTCAATGCCGGTTTCAGGGGCCGGACATCAGGATTCCCTGCGCCTCCAGCGCAGCCAAGATCGAATCGATGACCATACGTGCCTCGATGTCCACAACAGCACCTGCTGCGGGACTCGCGACGGCTTCCACCATCTGCCACGAACCCCGGTAAATCGCGAAACTGTCGATCGATTCGACATAGACCCGCATCAATGGCAGCGGCGCGATGAACATCCAGCCATTGCCCGTCCAGCCAGCGACCTCGTCATCATGATCCAGCCAGTCGCTCGTGGCACCCGGTCCGACCAGCCAGGACCGACCGGGAACCGGCACAATCGCTGCCGGATCGGTTTCGACCGCTTGCACGATCGGATGAATCAGAAAATCGATCCGCGCCAGGGCTTCGTTGTGGAATAATTCCTTGTGCGCCTGTCCCGCCGAAAGTAGCGGAAGTCCCAGCCGTGCGGTTTCCAAAATTGCCATATTCTTGCCCTTTCCAGAAATGTTGCGGGAGATGAAATGCGATGGATTCAGAGAGCGATTTCAAAGGCCAGCGGTGCCGATCGACCAGCCGCCCCAACCTGGAAGACCTTGACGCAGATATTGCTGATATTGCCCGCTTGAAACACCTGAATCTGGGCCCCCGACACAACGACTTTCGGCACCACCGGCTCGTCCAGAAAAAGCAGTTCAGAACCGTCGCTCGCGGACAACTCAACGCGGTATTTTTCGGCTTCCTCGGCCAGCGGCACCTCGACATGATCGGCCCAGATTGTTCCTGCCCGAGACCGGCGCGTCCAGCTGATCTCGAGATCATCACCATCCAAAAATTTCCATGCCGGATGAACGGGTGACCATGGCATCACGGCCCGTCCCGGTGACGCGATCGTCGCGACTACCGGAACCAGATCGTCCCGCCCCAGCGCCAGCACATCGACCGGTGAAAACGGCGCATAAAAAGCAGCGCCAATCTCCAGCATCGACCCGCCGTCGAGCAGCACAAAATTTTCGTCGGCGTGATGATTCGCAATTTCTGCCTCGGTACCGCCCAGTCCGCGAATCAGGCGGGAAAGCCGAAAACGGCCATCTCCGAGAGGCGTGGCTTCGGCAAACTGGATGATTTCCCGGCCGAGCGCAGCGATATTGCTGCCGGCCAGCAATTGCCGATCATCGGCATGGACCAGAGTCATCGCCGGATTGCGCAAATCCACATAGATATGATTGACCCGGTCGAACAACGCCGGGCTGGCCGAATCAAGCACTCCCGATGCCGTGCCGATAACGGTCGGAGCCGGAATCTGGCCGATATAGGCACCCGGCGTACCATCTGGTCCGGAGGCAAAAAGCTGCGCATTTCGCCATCCGGCATCACCGGCTGCTGCAGCATAAAGTCGGCCCGAATCGGACACCGCTGTCGGCGCTTCAATCGCGAACGGCAAATCGACCAGCACCAGCCGGGTCGACCCCGCCCGCAGATCAGTATCCGCGATAATTCTGCCCTGCTCCGAGTCAGCAATGGTCAGACCCCTGTTGGCACTTGCCCGCATCAGCGAAAGCTGCACGAAACCGCTGCCAATCTCGCATTCCCGAACGCGCCACAGACCTTCGCTACGGCCGCATTGCACCAGCTTTCCCGGTCGGTACGGACGACTGTCCAGCGGCACGGCAACCTGCCAAGTCGTTCGCTCTTCATATTCCGACCAGAGACCGGTTTCAGCGAGCGTCCTGGCTTGATCCGCCGCCATCGCCGCAGGGAAATCTCTGACCAGAACCTTCCGGCCGGTTCCTGAACGAAAGCCCGACTGGATACCGGATTGATAGTCGCGCGCCGGATCATAATAGCGGAGCGATAATTGCCTGGGCGCTGCGGCAATCGATGCCGTGCGCCTGGCCGCCGGAGCAATTTTCTGTTGTCCGGCGGTGCTGGCAAAATCGCCATCAATCGTCAGGTCGGAAGCAATCGCTTCAGTGGACCGCGCGACCGCTGCGATACGGCCAATCGCGCTCGAGGAGGACGAGAAGGACAGCGGGATGATATCGGTCAGCACTTGCAGCGCAGCCTGCCGATTTTCGCCGCCGGCTGCAAATCCGGTCACCGCATCACCGGGCGACATCGCGATCCGCTGCCCCGAAATATCCGCGATGATGTCGGCGAATGTCACGGTGCCATCGTCGGCGATCACTTCGAACGTCAGGGAAGGAATCCGGTTGCCATATTCGGTCAGTTCCATGTCTTCGAAAACCGCCAGCGCCAGCCCGCGATAGGCGGGTGTGCCGGCATTGGCTTCCGCACTGGCGATCAGGCCAACAACAGACTGATCCTCACCGCCCTGGTGAAAGACAAACCGGGTTTCCGTCTTGAAATCTCCCGCAGCACCCCGGAAAATTTTTCCGTCCGCCCATATCCGCCCGATAGCTTTGATCCGGCGGCTGGAGAGAGCGACGGCAAAACAGGCGGAATAGCTGTAGATCGTCGTGCTCGGCCGGCCCTTGCCGCCACCCTCCCGGCTGCGCGTTTCCTTCAGATCGGTCGCCCAGATCACCGTACCGGCGACCCGCATCTTGCCAAATAAGCGCGGAATTTGCGAGCCATAGCTCGATGTCTGAACGGCCAGTTCCTGCAGCCGCGGGCCTTCTCGCCCCTTTGGCTTGAACAGGATATTCTGGTCGATCTGCTGGCCGACGATGGCTCCGATCGTGCCACCGATCGGGCCGCCGATCGCCGAGCCAACGGCGGATAATATCAATGTCGCCATTCATTCCTCCACCGGTCTGAAAATCGAGACGATCGGCCATGGCGCTTCACCGGGACAATGGACCACCTTGCCGAGACCGGCGTGCGCGTGGACAAAACCGTCTCCCGCGCGGATCAGGAAATGCCACTGCACCGGGCTCGGTCTGACCAGAACAATATCGCCTTCGCGCAAAAAGGTTTCCGGCGGGAACCGTTCAAAACCGGTCTCCGCCATAAATTCGCTGATCGACCGCTCCGACCCGCCCCGGATCGAATAGCCATTGGGCACGTCACATTCGAAGCGGCCCGCGATCAGACATTGCTGGGCAAGACCAATACAGTCCAGACCCGTTTCTTCGTCCCGGCCATGCAGGCAAAACGGTGCGCCGCATAGAGCCATTGCCTTGTCCGCCATTCTGGTCGACCTCCTTTTGAACCGGTTCATGCGCCGGGATAGCGGGTGAGCAAATCATTGCCCGGGAGATAGGGTTCACCGCGAAAATTCACGCTGTTGGCAAAACGGTCCCGGCAGGTGGCGAAATTCTTGTTACAGCCCTCGGTGAGCAACACCCTGGTGCCTAGAGTTGCGGACTGGGCGGGCCGGTCTGCCAGTCTGACGACAGCCCCCTGCCCGTCGATAATCGCATAACTGAGCCCGCAATTCGGGCAATGATTTGCT
>JAGPVK010000257.1 GCA_018067055.1 Sphingomonadales bacterium
CCTTCGGATGGTCCCCCTCCCCGCGGCTTCGTCGCAGGGAGGAAAGAAGGGTGATCCACCGCCTGACCAATCTCTTTGCCCTGTGGACAATATTGGGGACAGCCTGGGCATGGTTTGTCCCCGAGCATTTTCTCTGGGTAGTCGATGGTCGCTTCCGACCGCTCGGCCAGCCGCTGGTCAGCGTCATGCTCGGCCTGATCATGCTCGGCATGGGGCTGACCCTTTCGTTCGCTGATTTCAAACGGATCGCGAAAATCCCGCGATGCGTCGGCGCCGGAGTATTGCTGCAATTCACCGTGATGCCGCTCGCAGGGATCGGTCTGGCGATGGCGTTCGGTCTGGAAACCGGCCTTGCGGTAGGTCTGATCCTGGTCGCCTGCTGCCCGGGTGGCACCGCCTCCAATGTGGTCGCCTATCTGGCCAATGCCAATCTGGCGCTGTCGGTGACGATGACCATGGCCTCGACGCTGGTCGCAGTCATCGCGACGCCGCTGCTGACTGGCTTGCTAGCAGGAAAATATGTCGAGATCGACCAGTGGAACCTGTTCATCAACATGGTCTCGATCGTGCTGCTGCCGGTGATCGCTGGTGTGCTGCTCAACCGCTACCTGCCGAAATTGACCGAGAAGATCGCGATCATCTCGCCGCTTGCCTCGGTGATCGTCGTCGTGCTGATCGTCGGCGGCATCATCGCCAACAGCAAGGCGCTGATCGAGGCCCATTTCGGCGTGCTGATGCTGGCGATATTCCTGCTCCACGCCTTTGGTTTCGGTCTCGGCTATCTGATCACCAAAGCGATTGGTTTTGGCGAGGAAGAAAGCCGGACGATCAGCATCGAGGTCGGCATGCAGAACAGCGGCCTTGGCTCCAGCCTCGCCTCGACGCCGACCTTCGCGGCGCAATTCGCCACCCCGATGCAGGCCGCGCTCGCCCCGGTGCCAAGCGCGATATCGGCGGTCTATCATGTCGTGATCGGCAGCTTTCTTGCCGCGATCTGGCGGCGTCAGCAGACCGGCGATGTGGGCTAGATCCAGCGGCGAACCTTGGCTTTATAGGCGAGATATTCGTCACCAAATTTCGCGGCCAGATAGCGCTCTTCCCGCGCGATCACCTGCGTGCGGATGACCACGAGGGCGACCGGTAGCAGAATCACAGCCCAACTGCTCCGCAACAGCAATGCGAGGCCAAGCGAAGCCAGCGCCATGCCCAGGTACATCGGATTGCGGGTGAAACGGTAGATGCCCGAGCTGACGATCTGGTTGGCATGTTTCCACGGTTCAAGATTGTTGCCCAGCTTTCTGAAGCGGCTGGTGCCGGCAATCATGATAGAAAAGCCCGCCAAAATCGCGACTCCGCCGGCCACCATTATCCAGGGCGATACCGGAATGAAGTCCGGAACCCGGCCGCTCAGCTGGTCCAGCAGCAATCCGCTCAGCAGGAAACCGAGATATACCAGCGGCGGCGGAAATTTCACTTGCGCGCTGTCTTTTTCGAGGCGAAACAGTTTCGACATGGCCCAGATCATTATCCCAATATCGACGCACAGGCAACTTGAGAGCCATGGCAATGACTGATCCGAAACCCTGGACGATCGACGATGCCGCTCCCGGCGAACAGCGTCACGCTCCCGCTACGCTCCGCAACCGCGATGCGATTGTCGAGGTCTTGCGCGATATCCTGCCGGATCACGGAACCATCCTGGAAATTGCCAGCGGCACCGGCGAGCATATCGTCTATTTCGGTTTGCAGTTCCCCGATCTGACCTTCCAGCCCAGCGACCCCGATCCCGTCTGCTGCCAGTCGATCTCTGCCTGGACGAAGCGCGAGGGGGTGCCGAATGTCCTGCCACCGAAGCAGCTCGATGCGCAGGCCGCTGAATGGGACGTGCCGAGGCCAGCGGCAATCCTCTGTATCAACATGGTTCATATCAGTCCGTGGGAATCCAGCATCGGCCTGTTTGCCAAGGCTGGCCAGTTGCTCGACCCGGGCGCGCCGCTCTATCTCTACGGTCCCTATCTGCGCGCCGACGTCGAAACCGCACCCGGCAATCTCGCTTTCGAACGCAGCCTGAAAAGCCGCGATCTCCGTTGGGGCCTGCGCGACGTCGCCGATATGGACGCGCTGGCCACCAAAAACGGGTTCGTCCGCGAAAGTCTGACCGAAATGCCCGCCAATAATATTTCGCTGGTTTACAGAAAACACGATTAAGCCCCTCCTTTGAAGAGGAGGGGCTTATACCGTTCCCCTTGCCATGACTTAATCGCCCGCTTAACTAGGATCAAAATCAATAGGAGCGGGTATATGACGGAAACACGGCGCTGCATGGGATCTGCCATCGCCCATTGGGCTGAACAGACCCCCGACAATATCGCGATTGATGATGCCGACGGCATGGTCAGCTATGCCGAGCTGGATCGGCGCGTTACCGAATATGCGCGCGCCTTTGCCGGCGCAGGCCTGAGCAAGGGCGACCGCATCTGCTGGCTGGGCAAGAATAGCGGCCTCTATTTCACCCTGTTCGCCGCTGCCAG
>JAGPVK010000088.1 GCA_018067055.1 Sphingomonadales bacterium
AGGCGTTCATACCGGCTGCGATGTCCCGCGCCGCGTCGGGACGAAATGCGGCGATCAACCCCATCGGGATAGACCAGAGCAACAGAAGATACATGACATAGAGAAAACTGGGTCGCGCCCGACTGGTCCAGGGATCGGCCGATTGCGCTTCTGCCAATATTGCTGAAATCTGGACGCGCACTTCTTCTAGTTCCTGACTGCCTTCCAGTTTCAACAGTTCCAGCTTGGCCCGATCGCGCGCTGCCTTGTCTGGAATGATCTTGTCTATGATATTTGATACGGGGCCGATGAGTGTCGAGAGAATGGACATTTTGCAGGTTTCCTTTCGATGTGTCAGATTTCAAAGTTAGTCAAAGTTAGGGCCAATGACGGGTTTTGTCGGCGGTCGCACAGTTAAGAAAGAGTCTGAAGATCCGGGCCAAAATTGACAAACTTTACACTGTTATAAGCGAGATAAATTTTGGTGGAATTCAGCCAATTCTATTGGCCAGCCAGCCATATAGAAAAGCTTCGTTGGCCGGACGTTTTTCTGCGAGCGTGATATAGCGAGCACCTTGCAGGGCCTCGATCGCTTTCAACAGCACGGCTTCACCCTTGCGTCCCCGTTTGCGGAGAAAAGCATCCAGCGCCATCACCGTCTTGCCGCCAATCACGCGATCGACCGCAATATCCTGGAAGTCGCGTTTGTTACGGTTGAGCGCATTCAGCGCGCGCTGGAGGAAACCAGCGGCGGTCGCCGTTCCCATGTTGATGCCGGTATCAAATAGTTCGGCGGCGACAAGCGGCGCCAACAGCGCGATCTGGTCAAAACCGGGGCGATGCCAATATTTGCGTTTATAGATAGATGCCGCTTCCGCGCGCGGGAAATGCCGCATGTCGCCGGCATAGCCATGCGCCCGCGCCACCGCCTCAGTCACGCCCCAGCGGGTGGGGCCGCTGCGGTCGGCCGGATGATCGGAATATTCGCCTTCCAGGCTTATGACCTTGTCGATCAGCGTATCGATATCGTGAATATTGGGCATGGGAGAATCACCTTTCTTGCTGGAAAGGCATGAATATAACCTATTTGGTTATCTGTAGGAAAGAGGTTCCAGCGCTGAAAATCGCCATGTTCAAAGGTGAGGGAATCACGTGATTTTGGCCGAATTTAGGTAGGTTTACGGGGTTATTCGATTCTCGCCCCAATGTATCAGGGTGCAACAAACGCAAAACCTACAAGGAAATATCAGATGTCATTGCATATCGGCGACACCGCTCCTGACTTTACCACTGACAGCACAGTGGGAACAATTAATTTCCACGAATGGGCAGGGGACAGCTGGGTATTCTTCTTCAGTCATCCTGCAGATTTCACACCGGTATGCACCACCGAGATGGGCCGGACCGCGCAACTTGCCGACAAGTTTGCAGCGCGCAATACCAAGCCGTTGGGGCTGTCCACGGATACTGCCGCGGAACATCTGAAATGGATAGCCGACGTCAACGAGACACAGCATACCAGCCTGGAATTCCCGATTGTCGCGGATGCAGATCACAAGATCGCCCAGCTCTATGACATGATCCATCCGGAAGAGAGCGACACCGCCGCCGTGCGTTCGGTGTTCATCATCGACCCCAAGAAGAAAATCCGGCTGACGATGACCTATCCGATGAGTGTCGGGCGCAATTTTGACGAGATTTTGCGCGTCATTGATGCGCTGCAGCTTTCGGATGCCAAGCGCATAGCGACACCCGCAGACTGGCGTCCCGGCGACAAGGTCATCATCCCGCCGTCGATCCCCAATGATGAGGCCAGCAAGCTGTTCCCTCAGGGATGGGATGAACTGCGCCCCTATTTGCGTCTCACCGAAATTGATTGAGGGTTGGTATGATGAAAGATTCCAACACCGTCGAAGTCAGGGAAGCCGTCGGCATTTTCGACAGCGAAGAGAAGATGCAGGCAGCAATCGATGATCTGCTGAGTCATGGATTTGATCGGGCCGAGATCAGCGTTCTCGCGCCGGTAAAAGCCGTAAAGGTACTTTCCGCTCACTCCGCTCATGATGTCCATATTCACGCGCTTCCGGCACAGGACTAATATTCAAACTACGCAATATTGCGTATCGCGCGGACCATCCCGCTCGTCCAGACACAGTCCATGACCTGGAAAACAATCCGCCTTGAACTGGCCCGAACCGCTGACCATCCCAATGGCTCGTCAGCCCACGCCTATGTCTTTCGCGTTCCGTTGAACGATGAAGGCTTCATTGAACCTGAGGCACTGAAGCAAGCTGAAAAACGGCCTGTTGTGCGGCGCTTCTGGCCAGGAGAGGCCGACCAGAGCGGGGTTGTGATTATCTCACCCAATGGCTGGGCCTTTTCCTATAAAATTGGTGAAGACGATGATGAAGTCATTTTCCGCCTCAAGGATCACCCGCTGAAAGTCGGAGAATATGTGACGATCACGGAAACCGATGGCAGCGAGTTGCCGTTTCGTGTCATCAGTTGTCACGAATAGGAGCAAAGTCCGGCAAGAGGGGAAGGCATATGTTGACGAAAATGAAACTGGCCGGATTTGCGTCCGTCGCCGCACTGGCGCTGACCTTCACGAATAGTCCGGCCGCGGCGGAATGTGTGATGGGATCCACGCCGCTATATGATCCTTTCGCACCTTATAAAGAGCCGGGTTCGATCATTCACAAGGATAGCGGGTTCATATTTCCGGCTTCCATTGCCGGATTTAGCCGCGAATGTGAGATGACCACCGATTTTTCGGGTAATAATTTCGAGATTGGATATGTGCGCGATTATCAGGATCATGAAATTGAAATCAAAATCGCCATTATCCATCTGGCAGAACTGAACGCGGAAGATCATTACAAGATCATAAGACCCGATATGCTCTCGCATTATTCCAATCCCACCGTTGTTTCGGAAGGCGACTATTTCGTCTCGGGTCGATCTGATATTACAGCCTATCAAGGCATTTTTGATGGCGACAAGGACGGTGTGCCCTGGCATTTCAGTGCGACAGCACTGGATTATGGCTATTGGGATGCGCGGCTTATCGCGTCCTATCCACAGGAGATTGACGCTGCCGCGCAAGAGGCGATCATGGAACTGATCACGGCGTTCCAGTGGCAGACACCGACGGGCGGTCATACACAAGAAGCCATGCCATGAAGCGCATTGCGATAATTGATGGTCATCCCGATCCAAGCCCGAACCGCTTTGGTCACGC
>JAGPVK010000089.1 GCA_018067055.1 Sphingomonadales bacterium
CGCAAATAGCTTTCGACCTGGAAATCGGCGTCGAAGCCGAATGTCTTGGCGTCCCGGTCCTGCAGCCGGCGGCCGAATTTCTCGGTCAGGCCGGCTTCCGACAGATAGGTGATATGCGCCGCCATCCGCGCCACCGCGAGGCCGCTGCTCGGCGGGTCGTCGTCGGCATAATAAGCGCCGCCGCGCCAGCGCGGATCGGCCATGATCGCCTGCCGCCCGACTTCGTGAAAGGCAATATTCTGGGCGCTGTGGCGCGCGGCAGAGGCAATGATCACTGCCGAAGCGACGCGTTCCGGATAGAGCGCCGCCCAGCTGACCGCCTGCATTCCGCCCATCGAGCCGCCGATCACCGCGTGCAACCGTTCGATCCCGAGATGGTCGAGCAGCATCGCCTGCGCCCGCACCATGTCGGCAATCGTGATCACCGGAAAATCCATCGCCCAGGGTTGTTCGGTCGCGGGGTTGACGGTCGCAGGACCGGAGCTGCCGAGACAGCTGCCCAAGACATTGGCGCAGATGATGAAATGGCGTTCGGTATCGATCGGCTTGCCGGGGCCGACCATCCGTTCCCACCAGCCGGGTTTGCCGGTCAGCGGGTGGGTCGAGGCGAGATATTGATCGCCGGTCAGCGCGTGACAGACCAGAATCGCATTGCTCTGGTCGGCGTTGAGCTGACCATAAGTCTCATAGGCAAATTCGACGGGCGCGAGGCTGGCACCGCTGTCCAGCGGCAGCGGGCCCAGCAGTCGGACCTTGCGGTCCAGTCCAAAACGCTCATCTTCAGTCATCAATAGCGGAGCTAAGCGGCGAAATCCCGAGCGTCAAACGATAATGCTGTTGACTGACAGGCCGCAAAGGTTAGTCCGGCGACACAGAACATCTTCAGACAAGCAGGCAAAGCCAATGAACGGACCAAAACCGAAAGACTGGATCATGGGGATCGCACCCTATGTGCCCGGCAAATCGAGCGGCGATGACGGGCGCAAGCTGGTCAAGCTGTCGGCCAACGAGAACCCGCTCGGCTGCAGCCCGGCGGCAGGCGAAGCGCTGAACGCGGCGTCCGCCTCGGTCGATCGCTATCCGGATCCCGGCTCGACCAGGCTGCGCGAGGCGATTGCCGCCAAACATGGTCTCGACCCGGCGCGGATCATCTGCGGCACCGGCTCCGACGATGTGCTGCATCTCGCCGCCAATGCGTTCAGCGGACCAGGCGACGAGATCATCTATGTCAAATATGGCTTTGCCGTCTATGATATCGCGGCGCGGCGCTATGGCGGCACGCCGGTGATCGCCGATGACAAGGATTATGGCACCGATGTCGATGCGATTCTGGCCAAGGTCACTGACAACACGCGCGTGATCTTCATCGCCAATCCCAACAATCCGACCGGCACCTTCGCACCGCGCGCCGAGATCGCCCGGCTGCACGCGGCGCTGCCCGGCCATGTGCTGCTGGTGCTCGATTGCGCCTATGCCGAATATATGGACGAGGGGCAGGATGACGGCGCGATGGAACTGGCAGAGAGTCAAGCCAATGTGCTGGTCACCCGCACCTTTTCCAAGATTCACGGTCTGGCGGCAGAGCGGATCGGCTGGGGCTATGCCCATGCCGATATCATCGGCGCGATGAACCGGATCCGGCTGCCGTTCAATGTCACCACCGCCGGTCAGCAGGCCGCGGTCGCCGCGCTCGCCGCCGATGATTTTGTCAGCATGAGCCGCGCGCATAATGCGAAATGGCGGCAATGGCTGAGCGACGAGATGAGCGCGCTGGGCAATCACGGGCTGCGGGTGGTGCCGAGCCATACCAATTTCCTGCTGGTGCTGTTCGAAGGACAGGTCACTGCCGAACAGGCCAATGCGGCGCTGATGGACAAGGGCTATGCGGTGCGCTGGCTGCCCGGACAGGGGCTGGTCAACGGCCTGCGCATCACCATCGGCACCGAAGAAGAGACCCGCGGCGTCGCCCAGGCGCTGCGCGAGATACTGGAAACCGCAGGCTGATGCTGCCGTTTGCCAATATCGCGATCATCGGGCTCGGGCTGATCGGCTCCTCGATTGCCAAAGCAACGAGGCAGACCATGCCATCGGCGCGGATCACCGGCTATGACAGCGATCCGGCGGTGCGCGCCCGCGTCCTCGAGCTCGGCTTTTGCGACGATGTCAGCGACAGCGCCGGAGCAGCGGTTACCGACGCCGATCTGGTGATCCTGTGCGTGCCGGTCGGCGTAATGGCGGCAGTCGCCGCCGATATTGCCGATGACCTGCCGAGCGATGCCGTGATCAGCGATGTCGGATCGTCCAAGGAAAGCGTGCAGGTCGCGCTCGCCGAAGCCTTGCCGGGCGCCCGGATCATTCCGGCCCACCCGGTTGCCGGGACCGAGAATAGCGGCCCGGACGCGGGCTTTGCGACCCTGTTCCATGACCGCTGGTGCATATTGACCCCGCCGGAAGATGCCGCCGAGGGCGATGTCGAGCGGCTCAAGGCTTTCTGGGAAAAGCTGGGCGCCAATATCGAGATCATGGACGCCAAGCATCATGACCTGGTGCTGGCGGTGACCAGCCATCTGCCGCATCTGATCGCCTACACGATCGTCGGCACCGCCTCCGATCTGGAAGATGTGACGCGCGGCGAAGTGATCAAATATTCCGCCGGCGGTTTTCGCGACTTCACCCGGATCGCCGCCTCCGACCCGACGATGTGGCGCGATGTGTTTCTGGCCAACAAGGAAGCGGTGCTGGAAATGCTGCAGCGCTTTTCCGAGGACCTGTCCGCGCTGCAGCGCGCGATCCGCTGGGACAAGGGCGACGAACTGTTCGACCTGTTCACCAAGACCCGCGCGATTCGCCGCCGAATCATCGAAGAGGGCCAGGACGACGCCGCGCCCGATTTCGGACGGACGCACGACTGAAGACGCAATTGACGCATTTGGCAGACCATCCCGCAAACCGGGAAAATGCAATATACAATGTGACAAAATTCGGTATCCTGTAAAAAAACCCCATCCGTGACAATCGGTTGGGGAAAGTTACGGGAGTTTGGATTTGGCCGAAGCTACAGCGATCAGCGCGCCGCATGCCGCGCATGGCGGAAGCCCGGAAACGGGATATGGCAGCAAAAATTACCGCAAATATATTCTCGGGATCTTGCTCAGCGTCTATATTTTCAATTTCATCGATCGCACGATCATCAACATATTGACCGAGCCGATCAAGCAATCCTTCGGGGTCGAAGACTGGCAAATGGGTCTGCTCGGTGGTCCGGCCTTTGCGATTCTCTACACTTTTGTCGGCATCCCGATCGCGCGCTTCTCGGAGAAGCATCACCGGGTCTGGATCATCGCCGGATCGGTGGCCTTGTGGAGCCTGATGACCGCCTTGTGCGGTTTCGCCACCAGTTTCATTGCCCTGTTCATCTTCCGCATCGGCGTCAGCATCGGCGAAGCGGGTTGCTCGCCACCGGCCAATTCCCTGATCGCCGACTATTTTGTGCCGGCGGAACGATCCACCGCCGTGTCTGTCTACGCGCTTGGCATCCCGCTCGGCGGCATGGTCGCTTATGTGTTTGGCGGCTATATCGTTGGCAATCTGGACGGGCCGATCGTTGGCGCGATGCTGAGCAGCTGGAACTGGACCTGGGCCGCCAATGCGCTGGACTGGCAGAATATCGAAGGCTGGCGCGTGGCGTTTGTGGTGGTCGGGGTGCCGGGCATCATCGTCGCGATGATCGTGAAAATGACGATCAAGGAACCGCCGCGCGGCTATACCGATCCGGCGGAAATGCAGAACAGGGAGCAAGTGGGGTTTCGCGAAGTTCTCAAGATTCTGGCCAAAAAACCGGCATATTGGCACGTTACCATGGGCGTCACCATTGCCTCGTTCGTCAATTATGGCGTCGGCCAGTTTTTCGTATCCTTCCTGATCCGCACCCATGAAATGTCGCTGTTCGACGCGTCGGTGAAAATCGCCATGGCGCTGGCAGTGATGGCCGCGATCGGCACCTATATGTCGGGCTATCTGGCAGACAAATATGCGACACGCTTTCCCAAGGCGCTGGCATTGATACCGATGTTCGCGCTGCTCGGCGTCATTCCGATGCATGTGACCGGCTATCTCGCCGAATCTTTATGGGTCGCCGTCCCGCTGATGATGGTCGGCCAGATGCTGCTCTACACCTATCTCTGTCCGCTCTATGCCGTCCCCAGCGGCGTGGTCGACAGCAGAATGAGAGCCACAGCGGTGGCGGTCACCTTGTTCATCGTCAATCTGCTTGGCTATGGTCTGGGGCCACCGCTGATCGGCGGACTGTCGACGATATTGAATGCGACCTTCCTGTCGGGGCTGGATCCGGCACTGACGCTGGAGGCGTGCAAGGCGAGTGACCTCGCCGTTGCTGCCCAGGCCGCTTGTGATTCAGCCAATGCCGATGGCCTGCGATGGTCGATGGTACTGTTCAAATGCCTGTATCTGTGGGCGATTTTCCACTTCTATATGGCCAGCCGGACGATCCAGCGGGACATGGGGCGCTAATCACTGGTATCAGGGCTCCCGGCAAACCGCCCGCGCAGGAATTCACGGCAGGTGAATCTTCCGAGCTCGCGGCCATCATACCCGCGCTGGCGGTTCCTTAAGTTATTCTGTTATCTTGCAGAATGGTCAGCAACCTATGCAGCAGTTGTCGGTTGATAGCTGCGAACCCTTAGAGGAATATCATTTGAAAAATCGACTTTACCTTACCGGCCTCATGCTGTTGTCAGCGTGCAATTTTTCCGTTGATACCGAAACCAACGAGCCGGATCACCCATCCGCCGATGCCACCCGGCTGGCTGATACCGATCCCCTGCACTTTGCCGATGCGAAAGCGGGCTCCACTTCGTTTACCGAGACACCGGTTCTGCGGGCGCAGGTCATTCTTGACCGGCTGGGCTTTTCGCCCGGCGTGATCGATGGCGAGAAGGGCCAGTCCTATGACGCGGCGCTGCGCGCTTTCCAGAAGGCCAAAGGGCTCGACGAGTCCGGCGCGCTGGATCAGCCGACGCTGGCGGCGATGCAGGCTGGGCGCGAGGTTGCGGCGACGCGGCTGGTGACCATTCCGGCGGCCTTTGCCAAGGGGCCGTTTTTTCCCGATTTGCCCGACGGGGCAGCAAAACAGGCTGAACTGCCGGAACTGGGCTACAAGAATCTGATGGAAGCGCTGGCCGAGCGCTTTCATACCACACCGGAGACGCTGATCGCGCTGAACAGCCGCGACACGAAAATAGGCGCCGGCAAGGTCATCCGCGTACCCAATATCGCCGATGTGTCACCGCTCGCGGACCAGGACGACCGCGGCTGGTCGGAAACATTGCAGAAGCTTGGCGTGGCATCGCAACAGCCGACGGCCAGCAAGCTGGTGGTCGACAAGTCGGAGGGAGTGCTGAGGGCCTATGATGACAAGGGCGATCTTATCGGCCAATTTCCGGCGACCATGGGTAGCGGTCATGACCCGCTACCGATCGGCACCTGGAAGATTCAGGGAGTCAGCCGCAATCCGGATTTCCATTATAACCCGAAACTGTTCTGGGACGTCAGCGATGACAAGGAAGCACAGCTGCTGCCGCCGGGGCCGAACGGGCCGGTCGGGGTCGTCTGGATCGACCTTTCCAAGCCGCATTATGGGATTCATGGCACCAATGCGCCTCACACGATTGGCCGGGCAGAAAGTCACGGCTGCGTGCGCCTGACCAACTGGGATGCCGCGCGCCTGGCGCAAATGGTCAAGCCCGGAGTGGAAGCGGTGTTTCAGGAATAGAGTGCCGGATGGGCGGATTTGGGGTAGTTGGTAAAGCGGCACCTTGATTGCGCGGTTGACCCCACGCCCGGCTCGCGCTGCGGCTGCACCGCCTAAATGATCAAAATGGCTTTAGCGCACAAATTTATCGAGCGCGACACCATCCCTGTGTATCTTGACCCCGTCAGACAGTGACCTCTCTCACATCCCGGCCCCGGAAAAGCGCTACTGCGCTCGCAGAGGAACCAGCTCAAGGACGAAAAAATGATAGGACGTACCCATAAAACCGGCATCGCAATGGCGATTGCACTGATCGCGGCAATGCCCGGAGTCGCTTCTGCCTGCGAGCTTTTTCACGGCGTGCGGGTCAAGATGGAATCGGGCAGCTACCGCGCCACCCTGAACGATGTCGCTCTCAAGGATGGAGGCGTCAAACTGTCTTCAACGAACGGATCGGTGAGCCAGTCTTCCTACGAATATCGACTCTCCGAATGGCTGGTTCCCGGCAAGAACATAGTGAAAATCAACTATGACGGAACCGCTGCGGAATTTACAATCTTTGCGCGGTGCAAGGGCAGTTATGACGACGACCATATTGTCGACACAGTGACCTTCACCTCCCCGTCTTCCCAGCAGCTGAGTTTCGAACATCACGGGCCGCTGGAAGATATATATCTCAAGGCCGATATTGCGGGCGACGAAGGTCTGCTGGATGCGGTGAAGACACTACAGGATGCGGCGCGGGCTGGCGATGTCGAGACGATTTTGCGGTTGCATGATCCGATGATCAAAGAATTTGGTCGGCGCATGGGCAGCACCGAACGGATCACATCCTATCTTAGGTCCATTCTGACCAGCCACCCAGCGGTGGTCGAGAAACTGCTCACCGTAACCCCGGTGATGGGCGGGCGCGTCTATCAGATATTCGGGCCGGACGGTCGGCCGCCCATTTCCGTGTCGGGAAAAACTGAGGACGGCAGCTTCTCCTGGCCAGGGGGGGTCTATTGGGCGCGGTTCGGAGACAAATGGGCGGTTGTTGCCAATTAGGTTTTGACCGGGTTTTTGCAATGATCTGTCGTAGCTTCCGGATCCGGTTTGCGGGGCGGCTATCGTTCTATAGCCACCCCGACAATTCGATATGCTGCGCGCCAACCCCCGCAGGGCAACAGGCCGCTATTCGGTCGTCTTGCCGTCAAAATGCTCATGCTCGGCTTGCGCATCGGCCGCAGTGGCGTGAACAGTGCCGTCGATATGCTCGGGCGGACCATAGATGGTGTATAGCCGGAGCGGTTCCTTGCCGGTGTTGACAACATTATGGCTGGCCCCCTGCGGCACGATGATGCCGTCATCGGCTTTTACTTCATTGGCTTTTCCGTCGATCCAGACCTGACCGCTTCCTTCTTCGATCCGGAAAAACTGGTCGCGGTCGTCGTGAACCTCTTCACCGATCTCGTCACCGGGCTGGAGCGTCATCAGCACGAGTTGTAAATTGTGACCGGTGTAGAGCACGCGACGGAAATCATCATTCTGCTCCGTCAAAGCCTCGATATTGTCGACAAATCCTTGCATCTGCTTTTCCTCTTGTTGGTGTGGCGGTTGG
Organism: Sphingomonadales bacterium; assembly: GCA_018067055.1. Classification (GTDB taxonomy): domain Bacteria; phylum Pseudomonadota; class Alphaproteobacteria; order Sphingomonadales; family Sphingomonadaceae; genus Parasphingorhabdus. The sequence continues at coordinate 7,371 of JAGPVK010000089.1, forward strand.
CTTGGTCAGACGATTATTCGTCTTCTCCGCCTTCCTGCATTTCTTTTTCCCACGTTTCCCTTGCCGCCACTTGCGCAGCTTTGCTGGCATCGGCGGTCGCGGCAGCGGCCTTGATCACAGCCTGTTGTGCCTTGTCCGCAGCATTTTTCGCCGCAAGCGCATCGGATTCCAGTCCCGCCGCAAGCGACACGCTGGTTTCGCGAACAGCATCACTGGTTGCGGATACGGCCTCCTTTACCAAATCCTGAGCCTTGCGGGCATTTTCATTCGCCGCCAGGTCGATTTTGGCATTGGCTTTGACGATCTGGATCTGGGCCTTCTTGGCTGCGGCTTCTGCCGTGGTCGCCATTTGTGCCGCGGCTTCCCTGTCCTTCTGTGCTTCGGAGCAGACCGCCAGCTTGGCTGCCATCACCGACATTTTCGCTGCATTATGCGCTTCCAGCGCCGCCTTGCTGGCAGCATGCTTCGCCTCATCCATGCTTTGTTGCGCTTCGCCCATCGCATCAATTTCAGATGTGCTGCATTCAGCCCCCTCATCCGTTTCCGGTTTCTGGGTGCAGCCCTGAATCACCAGCGAAAAGGCCAGCGCGGCAGCAACGGTGGATATTGTTTTTTTCATGACTTGGACTCCGAATTGTTATTGGCGAATCGATGCAGCATGGCTCTGTCCATCGCCCGGGGGTCGAGCGACCAAACAATATGCGCGGCAATTTGTAATTACGTATTTTCCTCCAGTGCAAGGTGGCAGCAATTGGGCCATTACGATTGTCACCGAAATCCGCTGTCCGCCTCCCGCTCACGAACAGGTCGAAGATTATATTGCAGCGGGGTGGCGAAAACGATATTTGGTCGATTTTTGGGAGGCGAATATGGAGGAATCCAAGCGATCATCCGCTAGCGATATGGCCTCCTTTGCTTCTGTCCAGGCCAGGCTGGCGGCCTGTTCGAAGGTCGTTGGCGAAGCCTTTTTCCCGGTCATGGTCGAAGCTCTTGCCGACGCATTGTCGGTCCGCTGGGTGATGCTTTGCTCGCTGCATCCGTCGAAGCCCGGCACCGCCACCACCGTCGCGGTCTGGGACAACGGGCCGGGCCAGAATTTCGAATATGAGCTGGAAAATTCACCTTGCGCCGATATCGTCGGCCAGGGCGCCTGCTGCTATCCGGACGGCATAATCGACCTGTTTCCGCGCGACCAGATGCTGAAGGAGATGGGTGCGAAAAGCTATGTCGGGACGCCATTGCACTCTTCGACCGGCGAAGTGCTGGGTCTGCTCGCTGCGCTTGATACAAAGCCGTTTGAAAATGTTGAGCAGGCGACCGAAATTGTCGAGCTTTTTTCCGGCCGCGCCGCGGCCGAGCTGGAACGGCTGTCAGCCGCTTCGCTCAACGAGCGGCTCGGGCGGATCGTCGAGGATTCGATCAGCGAAATCTACCTGTTCAATGCCGACGACTATCGTTTCAAACTGGTCAACCGCGGTGCCCGGGAAAATCTCGGCTATTCGATGGAGGAACTGCGTGAGATCACGCCATGGGAGATCAAGCCGCATTTCACGAAAGATGAATTTGTCGACTTCCTGACCCCCCTGCTCAAGGGCGATGTGCCCAACCTGCTGTTCGAGACGGTTCACGAGCGCAAGGACGGGACCTGCTATGACGTGGCCGTCCAGCTGCAATTTTTCCCCGGCGTCGAAAATATGTTCTACGCATCAATCAACGATATCACCCACCGCAAGCGAGCGGAAGAGGCGAAGGCGCATCTTGCCGCAATCGTCGCCTGTTCGAGCGAGGGCATCATCTCCAAGTCGCTCGACGGAACGATCAAAAGCTGGAACCGGGGCGCGGAAAAAATCTTCGGCTATTCGGCTGCTGAAATGGTCGGCAAGTCGATCCGGCGCCTGATCCCGGCCGAACGGCAGAATGAGGAAGAGGATATTCTCGCCCGGATCAGCAAGGGCGAGCAGGTCAACAATTACGAAACGGTGCGACTGTGCCGCGACGGGCGACAGGTGGACGTGTCGGTCACCGTCTCGCCAATATACGATGCCGCTGGCAATATCG
>JAGPVK010000433.1 GCA_018067055.1 Sphingomonadales bacterium
ACTCGGACGGGCATGGCCTTTGGCATCGCGCAGGGCATCATGCCATTTCTGGGATGGGCGCTTGGAATAGCCTTTGTTTCGCAGATCAGCGCTTATGATCACTGGATTGCTCTCATTCTGCTCAGCGGTTTAGGCATGAAAATGTTTTGGGAAGCGCGGGATGGGAACGGAGGCGATCCTGCGCTCAGTCTCTCGGGATGGGCGTTGGGAACAGCTGCGATCGCAACCAGCATTGACGCATTTGCTGCCGGCATCACCTTGCCTGCACTTGGGCTTCCGGTTCTGCTGACCTGTATTGCTATCGGGATAATCACCGCGTTGCTTTCCGGTTTGGGCGTGCTGATCGGCGGAATGGCAAGCTCGCGCATCGGAAAATATGCCGAGTTCGCAGGAGGTGTCATTCTCATTGGTCTGGGAATTAAGATTTTCGTCGAGCACTAGTTACCATGGGCAAAGCCAATTGATCGGAAATTATATTTTCAGTGTATCTCGCCTGCGGCTGCATGTTTTGATACGTTGAACGTCAGCTTTCAGTATCTATTGTGTTGAAAAACTCCGCGACCCATTTTCGACGGTAACATTAGGAACCCAGATACGCAGCTGTGCGTATTAATGATTTATGCGGTCCGACGCTGCTGAATTATTATTGCTGAAAATTGGCGCCGTCACCGCCGAGCCGGACTTTTTCAACACAATAAGTATCGAGAATAGTTCGCGGGAACGGCAACAACGGGGCGCGAAACGGACATTTGGCATATGTTTATAGTCTTATCATATGTTGAAGGGCACGATTGATTCTCGTTATTCCGAGAAAATAGAAAGTCGTTGCTCAGGTCTCTTGGCTTCAAAGCGAATGTTCCGCTGAGGTTCTGCAACTCATGTCTGGCTAACCCAACTGACCCTCTCCATGCAGACTTGGATGAGCACTTCGCGATTGTTGCGCGCTGTTTTCTATGCGAAGCCTCCAATCCATGGTCTATGTTGTTTATCTCTCAGCAGCTCTGGCTGAAATCGCCGGATGCTTTGCCTTCTGGGCATGGCTCCGGCTCGACCGGTCGGCACTTTGGCTTGTGCCGGGCGTTTTCTCGCTGTGCATTTTCGCATGGCTACTGACACTGGTCGACGCAGAGCACGCAGGTCGAACCTATGCTGCCTATGGGGGCATCTACATTTTCTCTGCGCTTGGCTGGCTGTGGATCGCGGAGGGAGTCAGGCCCGATCGATGGGATGTAACAGGCGTGGCGATCTGTCTGCTCGGCGCGTCAATTATCCTGTGGGGGCCGCGACCCGCCTGACTTTACTTTCAATTTCGCCGTCCAAGGCTCTCCACGATCCGGCATTCGCCAATCCGGTCTGACTGGCAGGATCGCAACAATTGAGCCAATTCATCTCGCATCGCCGAGAGGTCGGCAATCTTTCGCTTAACCTCGACCAGCTGGCGTTGCACAAGCTGATCGACATTCTCGCAAGGTTTATCGTCATGGTCGGAAAGGGCAAGCAACTCCCTTACCTGCGACATGCTGAAGCCGAGCTCGCGCGCACGTCGCACGAAGGTCAATGTCGCCAAGTGCCCGTCGGTGTAGTCACGATAATTGCTGTCAGTCCGGTCTGCAGCAGGCAGGACCCCCTCACGCTCGTAATAGCGGATGGTTTCCGCCTTAGTCCCGGTGGCCTTTGCCAGTTCGCCGATACGCATTGCTTGACCTTGTAGTAGCTACAGGGTCCATATACCGCTGCGACTCGAACCTTGCAAGGAGAACGGTATGGTAAAATCCTGCTGTCAGCCCCCCGATCCCGCCCAGAGCACGCTCAACAATCCACGCTGGCGCGTGATCCTATGGATCGCTCTTGTCGCCAACGCCGCCATGTTCGTAGTCGAAATCATCGCCGGGGTCGCCGCCGATTCCCGCGCGCTCCAGGCGGACGCTCTCGACTTTTTCGGCGATGCTGCAAACTATGCGATCAGCCTCGGCGTAGCCGGAATGGCTCTGGCATGGCGAGCAAGAGCAGCGCTGTTCAAGGCAGCGACGATGCTCGCGTTCGGCCTATGGGTGATAGGATATGCGATCTACGGTCTTGTCGTCGGCTCGAGTCCTGAGCCGCAGACCATGGGCCTGATTGGCACGCTGGCGCTGATCGTCAATATTGCGGTCGCACTGCTGCTCTTTCGTTATCGGGAGGGCGACGCCAACATGCGCTCGGTCTGGATCTGCTCACGAAACGATGCAATCGGCAACATCGCAGTTCTGGCAGCTGCACTCGGCGTGTTCGGCACCGGGCAGGCTTGGCCCGATTTGCTCGTTGCGGGCGTTATGGCCGGCCTCGCGATCTGGGGTAGTGTTGAGGTTTTCAATCAGGCACGCGGCGAACTCGTAACACAGAACGAGGGCATCACGAGATAACCGATCAGCACACCACCAGAATGTCGGCTCACCATAATCCGGAATCCGCCTTGATACGGTAATGCGATTCGCCTCGCGCCTCGGCGTGCCATTTCTCATGGCGCCGGGTCGCCCCACAAATGAGTTCCCAAGAACAGGAGAGACGGGTGTGAAGCCGAGCCACACATCGCATGTCTTGCTCCTACACTTAGGCGTAGACTTCATTCGGACGGTTCAAAGGAAAGCAATTGCTTTGAAATTTGTTGCAATCGGCACACCCGTCATTTAGGCCCAGCAAGTGTCATTTTTTAAATCTCTTGCCCTGATATGCAGCCTTTTCAGTCTGTTTGTGCAAGGTGCGGCCTACGCCGCCGCGATGCCGCAGGACGAAATGACCCAGACCATGGATTGTGCCGAGATGGCGTCTCACGACGCCAGTCAGCCGGACGCTCGAAAGGGTCATGACAACGAAAACCCTTGCAAGAACATGACCCTTGGCTGTCTTGTAGCCATGGGCTGCATTGCACCGCTTTCCTTTTCCGGGGTTTCAGCGATCACTCTCGCCCCGCCTATTCCCACTGCGACATTTACAGCGGCATTGACAGCTAAGCTCCATGGCAAGCTGACGCTGCCCGAATCTCCTCCTCCACAAATGATGCACTTGACGTAACAGCGCTTTGCGGGGGTAAATCCCCCGCGCCTGCGCTGCTGCCGACTTCTGCGCCTGTATGACCACGTGATGGTCATGCAGCTTCTTTGATCGTCTTGTCCGCCACAGGACCAACGCGAGGCAAATTTAATGGACTGGAAAGTTTTTTGGGTGCCGGCGGCTGCGCTGATTGCGGTCCCCGCCGCTCAGGCACAGCCGATCGGTTATGAAGAGGCGTTGCGGCAAGCAAGGATGGAGCAACCCGTGCTTGAAGCGCGCGAGTTGCAGGTTGAAGCGCAGCGCCAATCCGCCGAGGCAGCGGATGAACTGCCCGATCCGGTGTTGAGAGGAGGAATTGTAAACATGCCAGTCAGCGGCCCGGCGGCCTTCAATCTCGACCGCCAGCTGCCCAGCCAGATTCAGGTCGGAGTGGAACAGGCGATCCCCAATCTCGCCAAGCGGCGCGCGCGGGCAGACATGGCTGCATCGGATGTCCGTGTATCGGAAGCACGGCTGGGAATGGCCAGTCGCGACGTGGTCTTGGCTGCCGGCCAAGCCTGGATTTCACTCAGTTATGCGCAGCAACGGCAAACCGTTGCGCAAGGCGCGCTCAAGGATTTGCGCACGCTGGTCCCAGTGGCGCGCAGCGCAGTTGCAGCGGGATCAGCGCGCCCCGCCGAAAGCCTCGAAGTCCGCCGGGTTTTACTTGACATCGATGATGCCAGCACCCGGATCGAGGCCGATCAGGAGGCTGCGCAGGCGCGGCTCGCCCGATATATCCCTCGCGAAGGTGCAGTTGCGCTAGGGTCGGCCCCGTCCGCTGAGGTGGATCCGGTGCGGTTGCGCGCCAATCTTGCACGCAATCCGGAAATTGTCGCGGCGGATGCAGCCGAAGGCCGTGCGACAGCGGCAATCGAACTTGCCCGCGCGGACAAACGGCCTGATTTTGGTATTAATGCGAGCTTTGGACGGCGCAATCCTGATTTTGGCAATGTCGTTTCGGTCATGGGTTCGATTACGTTGCCACTGTTCACCGATCGCCGGCAGGAGCCACGTATCGCGGCGGCTGAAGCTGAGGCCATGGCAGCCATGGCGGAGCGAGAGGATGCATCGCGCGAGGTCACCGCCCAATTTGAGATCGACCTCGCCATGTGGCGCAGCGCGGTCTGTCAGTGGCAGCGCGCGCGCGAGGAACTGCTGCCGCTGGCGCGCAACCGGACTGACCTTGAAACCGCCAGCTTTGCCGCTGGCCGCGCGGATCT
>JAGPVK010000428.1 GCA_018067055.1 Sphingomonadales bacterium
TTTCTCAACGAAGCCGACAACACGGCGCCAGGAGGGGCTTGATGGAGCCGTCAAAAATTCAGTTACTCGGTGATGAACTCTACGAGGCAATGATTACCCGCAAGGCGGTGTCGCCGTTGACTAGCCGTGGAGAGGACATCAGCATCGAGGATGCGTACCACATTTCCCTGCGTATGCTGGAGCGCCGTCAGGCCGCCGGTGCACGGGTGATCGGTAAAAAAATCGGTGTGACCAGCAATGCGGTGCAAAACATGCTCAATGTGCGCCAGCCGGACTTTGGCTATCTGACCGACGACATGGTGTTTAACAGCGGTGAAGTAATGGCGATCAGCGAGCGCCTGATTGCCCCCCGCGCGGAAGGTGAGATCGCGTTTATTTTGAAAAAGGACATCACCGGTCCAGGTGTGACTAACGCTGATGTACTGGCGGCAACAGAGTGCGTGATGCCCTGTTTTGAAATTGTAGACTCCCGCATCAAAGACTGGAATATCTCCATTCAGGATACGGTGGCTGACAATGCCTCCTGCGGTTTTTTTGTACTGGGTGAGGAAGCCGTATCGCCCCGCAAAGTCGATCTGGTGACCTGCGGCATGGTGGTGGAAAAGAACGGCGCGATTATCAGCACCGGCGCCGGTGCGGCGGCGCTGGGTTCGCCGGTCAACTGTGTGGCCTGGCTGGCCAACACCCTGGGTGAATTCGGTATTTCCCTAAAGGCCGGCGAAGTGATTCTGTCGGGTTCGCTAGTGCCGCTGGAGCCGGTGCAGGCGGGCGACAGCCTGCGGGTGGACATCGGTGGTATCGGCAGCGCCTCTGTACGGTTTGTGTAGGGCCGCAGGGCATTTATCGAGGAAACATTATGAGCAAGAAACTCAAAGCCGCAATCATCGGCTCGGGCAACATCGGTACCGACCTGATGATCAAGATTCTGCGCAAAGGCCAGTATCTGGAAATGGGCGCAATGGTGGGGATCGATCCCGACTCCGACGGCCTGGCCCGTGCTGCCCGCATGGGCGTGGCAACCACCCACGAAGGCGTGGACGGGCTGGTGAAGATGCCGGAGTTTGCCGGCATCGATATCGTTTTCGATGCCACCTCGGCCAAAGCGCATATGCACAATGAGGTGTTTCTGCGCGGCCACAAAGAGAGCCTGAAAATTATCGACCTGACGCCGGCAGCTATCGGTCCTTACTGTGTACCAGTGGTAAACCTGGAGCAACACTTGGATGAGGGCAATGTGAACATGGTGACTTGTGGCGGCCAGGCCACTATTCCGATGGTGGCCGCTGTGTCGCGGATCGCCAAGGTGCACTACGCAGAGATTGTGGCGTCGATTTCAAGCAAGTCGGCGGGCCCGGGTACCCGCGCTAATATCGATGAGTTCACCGAAACCACCTCCCGCGCCATTGAAGTGGTGGGCGGTGCCCAGAAAGGCAAGGCCATCATTATTCTCAATCCGGCGGAGCCGCCGCTGTTGATGCGCGACACGGTGTACGTGTTATCCGACACTGCCGACCAAGCTGAAGTGGAAGCTTCGGTTGAAGCGATGGTAGCCGCCGTGAATAGCTATGTGCCCGGTTACCGTCTGAAACAGAAAGTACAGTTCGACGAGATTCCCGCTGACCAGCCCATGACCGTGCCCGGCCTCGGCCGCTTCAGCGGCCTGAAAACATCGATATTCCTCGAGGTGGAAGGCGCAGCGCACTACCTTCCTGCCTACGCAGGCAACCTCGACATCATGACCTCGGCGGCGATGGGTACCGCCGAGCGCATCGCTGAATCGCTGGTTAACTGAGGAGTCTACCATGACATTTAATCCTGGCAAAAAGCTGTATATCTCCGATGTGACACTGCGCGATGGTAGTCACGCCATTCGCCATCAGTACTCCATCAAAAATGTACAGGACATCGCTCGCGCACTCGACAAAGCCAAGGTCGACAGTATTGAGGTGGCCCACGGCGATGGCCTGCAGGGCTCCAGCTTTAACTATGGCTTTGGCGCCCACACCGATCTGGAGTGGATTGAAGCCGTGGCCGAAGTGGTTGAGCACGCACAGATCGCCACGCTGCTGCTGCCTGGCATCGGCACGGTTCATGATCTTGACGCCGCTTACAACGCCGGCGCCCGCATTGTGCGGATTGCAACGCACTGCACCGAAGCCGATGTCTCCAGGCAGCACATCGAACATGCCCGCAAGCTAGGCATGGACACTGTCGGGTTTCTGATGATGAGTCATATGCAAACGCCACAAGGTCTGGCAGAGCAAGCCAAAATAATGGAAGGCTACGGGGCGACCTGCTTGTACGTGGTGGACTCCGGCGGCGCCATGAACATGAACGATATCCGCGACCGCTTCCGCGCGCTGAAGGATGTACTCAAGTCCGACACGCTGACTGGCATTCACGCCCACCACAACCTGGCACTGGGCGTGGCCAATTCCATCGTTGCGGTGGAAGAAGGCTGTGACCGGGTCGATGCCAGTCTAGCTGGCATGGGCGCTGGCGCCGGTAACGCGCCGCTGGAAGTGTGCATTGCTGCCTTCGACAAAATGGGCTGGGAACACGGTACCGATGTGTACGCGCTGATGGATGCGGCTGACGATATTGTGCGGCCCCTGCAGGACCGCCCGGTTCGGGTCGACCGCGAAACGCTGGCGCTGGGTTATGCCGGGGTGTACTCCAGCTTCTTGCGTCACTCGGAAGTGGCAGCGAAGAAGTACGGTTTGAAAACCGTGGATATTTTGGTTGAGCTGGGCCGCCGCCGCATGGTGGGTGGCCAGGAAGACATGATTGTGGATGTGGCGCTGGATCTTCTCGCCGCACAAGAGAGGTAATGGAAATGAGCAGAACACTGACTAACGAACAGGTACTGGCGCTGGCTGAGCATGTGGAGAACGCCGAGCTCCAAGCCCACGATATCAGCAAGGTGACCAATCAGTACCCGGAGATGAATTTCGACGACGCCTACGATGTACAGTGGGAAATCCGCCGCCGCAAAGAGGCGCGGGGGACGAAAATCGTCGGTATGAAAATGGGACTCACCTCTTGGGCGAAAATGGCGCAGATGGGTGTGGAAACGCCGATCTACGGTTTCCTAGCTGATTATTTCAGCGTTGCCGATGGCGGTGTGGTCAACACTAAAGAGCTGATTCACCCCAAGATTGAAGCCGAAATCGCCTTTGTGACCAAGGCGCCTCTTAAAGGCCCGGGCTGTCATATTGGCGATGTACTGGCCGCGACTGACTTTGTGATCCCGGCAGTGGAAGTCATTGACTCGCGCTATGAAAACTTCAAGTTTGATCTGGTCAGCGTGGTGGCCGATAACGCTTCCTCGACCCGGTTTATCACCGGGGGGCAGATGGCCGATATTGCAGATGTGGACCTGAAAGCCCTCGGTGTTGTCGTTGAAAAAAATGGCGAGATTGTCGAAGTAGGCGCCGGTGCGGCGGTACTTGGTCACCCCGCCTCAAGCGTTGCCATGCTGGCGAACCTGCTGGCCGAGCGCGGAGAGCACATTTCTGCAGGCACGTTCATTATGACCGGCGGGATTACCGCCGCGATTGCGGTGGAAGCCGGCGACAATATCTGTGTTCGCTACCAGGGCCTGGGTTCTGTGTCAGCGCGGTTTGAATAAGGAGAGCGGTATGCCAATAGCACAGCTTTACATCATTGAAGGTCGCAGCGACGAACAGAAGGAAACCCTGATTCGAGAAGTGAGCGAGGCAATGTCGCGTTCGCTGGACGCCCCCATGGAGCGTATTCGCGTCATCATCACTGAAATGCCCAAACAACATTTCGGGATTGCCGGACAATCGGCCATGCAGTTAGGGCGCTGACCGACGTAGACAGACACTGAGAGGGCGGCCTATGCACAACAGTGTGCCGGTGATTTATCTTTCATCCAGTATGGAGGTACTGCTGAGCAGCAATGCCTGCTCGCCGCTTTATCAGGTCTTTGCGCCTCTTGGCGAGATCGATGCATTGCTGTTCGTTACGCAAAATAATGTGGACCATACCGTCAAAATCTGCCATGGCGGCGAGGGTGCTGCCTATGCATCGCGGCTTAAAACAACGTGCGCGGCGGCAGGCATCGAGGTGCAGATGGATAGGTATATCTCCTCCCGTCTGACCTTGCTGGCCGGTTCCCTGTTTCCCAAAAGGCAGGTGTCAGTTATGGAATTGGGCCTGCCGCTGGGGCGGCCCTCACAGGAATACACGAGTTTGGGTGAGCATATTGCGCAGGGGCTGGAGCGCGGTGTTGCCGTTGTCTGTCTCGACCGTCAGGCCAGCCGTGAGAACCTGACTGGTCAGCGGGATGTACAGTCGGCGTTGCGGCGATTACAGGGGCTGAAAATGGCGTCCGGAAAGCGTACGTCGTTGCCAGGTGATCTGGTTCGCGATCTTATTTATACCGCAGTCGGCATATCCGGCCGTTTGGCGCCCTCGCGTTTTTTTGGCAGTGATCCTGCCGACAGGCAGAGAGCGTTTAACGGCTGCGGTTGGTTTTAACTATGCGTTGGCTGATCCTTGGCGCGGGCGGTATAGGAGGGTACTACGCCGCCCGACTCGCTGCTGCTGGAGAACACGTCACCGTGACCTCTCGCGGTGAGCACCTAGCAGTAATACAAAAGTATGGGTTGACGCTGCTCTGGGAAGGTGGAGAACTGCAGCAACCGTTGCAAGCAGTGGATCATCCGTCGTTGATTCGTGAGTTCCATGCCAATGATTTCGATGTCTTAATTCTAGCTATGAAGGCTGGGGCTACTGATGAAGTAATGTTAGAACTTAGCGGTTGGTTGGCCTCAGCAAATGTACCGGTGCTCTCCTTACAAAACGGAGTTGATAACGAAAAAATAATTGCCGATAAAATTGGCATTGGACGAACGTTAGGAGGACTGGTCATTAAAATTGGTGGACACGTTGTGGCTCCAGGTGTGGTTAGTGCAGAAGGTGAAGCTCGAATAGTTATGGGTATCTGGCCGCATAACACCGGGTTAGGAGACCGGCGGCTTCCCTTGCTTAAAAAAATGGAACTGGCTTTCGCCGCTGCGGGCATTGCTGCCGAAATCAGCGATAATATCAGTCATGCATTATGGCGAAAATTGATTATTAACAACGGAGTGAACCCTCTTTCTGCACTTACCGGCTTGAATACACGTCAGCTTACACACCATCCTGAATTTCGTCACATCGTGCTAGGCATGATGAATGAAGTAATCGTTGCCTCCTCCGCCGACGGAGTTATGCTCAACTCTCAAGATCGAGACGACATGTTTGTGTTAATTAGTGAATTCAATGCCATTAAAACTTCCATGCTGGTTGACGTTGAGAAGCGTCGAACACTGGAAGTTGACGCTATCTGTGGTGTTGTGATCGAGCGCTGCAAAGCGGTTAATTATGATCCCTGCTACACCATTACTGTATCAACACTTCTCAAGCAAAATCTACTATCGCATATTAGAACCTCGCCGGACATCCTCTGATTATACATGCTTGCCTATAATTAAAGGATTTTCGATCTTTAAAATTTAAAATTCCTGGAGGTGGTTGTCATGCTAAGTGATTTTCACCGCTTAGAAAGGGCTATGTAGTCGCCCGTCAAATGACATCACGCCATGATACGCATTGAAAATATCATGGTGTTGTGCGCTCTGGTTTCCCACAAATATTTCATTTTACGCACGCAGCCCAAACTATGGTGTAGAAAAACGTCTATAAATTCAGCATTAAAAAGCGCGCTTTTAGGTAATAAGTACAATCCATTTACGTAGGGAGTAAATCTTCTCGCTACCCCATAAATAATCAGTTTGGTGATCGGCGGCTATGCCTAGCTCGTGGTCTCGAAATAGTTCGATCCATCACAAATTGATACTGTTCATTCACCTTTTCATTAATACCACGATCCCATGGTAAATACGGATGCGTAAAATAAATGTCTGCGTCTATGCATTCTGTCATTAACTCGTGAGAGGCGAACTCAAGACCGTTTGTCCATGGTGATCGTATTCACCTTATCCTACATTTGGGTCATGCTTGTAATTACGGTATCAGTGAGTAAGTTCGCTTGCTTGCCCATTAATTTAACTATCATGGCGGACAGTTGTTTGCGCTATATCATCGTTGGTAATGTACCAAGCACCGGCTTCACCCTCCCGATCACCAATGTTGTTACTTCATCCAAAGTGTGACCGCAACGGCCTGAAGTACCCATAGCATCAGAACTACGGATAAACTAATGCATAGGAAATAACGGGTGCTAGGGTCGTGCGGGCTATGCTGGTATTCACTGACGTTAGGAGTTTAAGGGACATGGGTCAAACTCCTGCATTGAGAGCGAGATGGTTTTGTTGTCTAGTTTAAACGCAATAAAAGCAGCGCATTAAGTTGTCCGCCAAAGTGAGTCATGCTATGAATTGCGCGATGGTCGAAACTTAAACGCTCTTGCGAACGTACCTGGCGATACGCTCATGACTTTACTGGATCTCAAGTCGTTATCGATCTCTTGCGTAAAATTTAACAGACCTGCTTTGTGTTTAATGATTGGATTGCTAGTATGGAGCATGAGAGTTATATTATTTTTTTATTCGACCTCGATATCAAAACGGGCAACTCTCCCTTTTTCATGATGATATGGCCAGATCAGATCGAGGTCTCTAAATCTAAAATGTCGCATATAAAAATTCAGTCTACATTCGAACTCAATTTATCTAGGCGATAAGCTAGCTGGGCACGGCTAAGGCCTAGTAATCTCGCTGCTTGAGATACATTTCCATCTGCCTTATGCATAGCTGTATTTATTAATCTTCGCTCTAGATCTTCAAATACGAATTCAGCTGTGAGAAGCGACTCGCAAAACGGATCTGGCTCCAAAATACCGTATTTTTTTGGCTTTTGGAGATGGCCGGCTTTAGAAACTTCGATGTCATGCCTTATAGGTTTCTTTAAACTCGGGCAAAGATCATCTAAAGAAATTTCCTGATTATTTTCAGTTAATATTATGCCTCGTTCCACCATATTTTTCAGTTCACGGATATTACCTGGCCATTCGTAATCCATGAGAGCTTGGCGTGCCTGATCTGATATGCCAGGAATATTCTTGTTGTAGGGACCTTGTAAAATCTTAATAAAGTGATCTACAAGCAAAGGGATATCTTCACGTCTTTCTTTAAGTGATGGGATTTTAACAGGAAATACATTTAGACGGTAAAATAAATCAGCTCGGAATTTCCCTTTTGCTACAGCGTCTTCAAGATCTTCGTTCGACGCAACAATAAGTCGAATATCTATTTTTTTTGTCTCTGACCCGCCGACATGCTCAAGTTCGCCCTCTTGGAGTACTCTAAGTAGCGCCGACTGGGCTCGAGGGGAGAGCTCGACTACTTCGTCGAGAAATAGAGTGCCTGTATGTGCGCGTTCAAATTTTCCTTTTCGGCTTACATGAGCGCCAGTGAATGCACCTTTATCAACACCAAATAATTCGGACTCAATTAAATCTGATGGTATCGCGGCGCAATTGACTGCAATAAACGGTGCTTCAGATCTTTTTGATTGGCTGTGTAGGGTCCGAGCAAATACCTCCTTGCCAACTCCAGTTTCACCTTGTAAAAGTACACTAACATCATTATTCTCAGCCTTTTTGAGAAGCTTCCATGCGGATTTATAAGCGGTGGAGTTACCGACGGAGTTTATAACAAAAGAGTCTCTGTCCGACTGGTCAATACCGTTAAGTTGAAGGTCGTCTAATTGAGAGCGTAATGAAATTAATTCTTCAGCTAATGCGTCGGGCTTTAGGATACGATTTAGCTCTTCGGGGTCATCCCATTCGTCAACTGGCCGTCCTACTATATGGCAGTTTTTGTCTCCGCATGCTTGACAGCTTACTTCTTTAAATAGAATTTGCTTACCTACGTAATAGGTGGTGTAACCGCTTGAGTATCCGGTTAATAACCAGCACGTTGGACTGTCGGCGCGCCCATTATTTGCTAGCTGTAAATCAGCCTCGAACGCTCCGTCCCACATAAATTCCCCGGCAAACTTACCTTTTTCGAGGTCAAAATCCATTCGTATGGGCATAACGTTTGCCATACCTTTTATCATAGCCAGTTGTGGTCCAGCGGCAAATGCGTTTGAAGTGCTGAGTTCAGGGCGCAATTTTCGGGCTAGTTCAGCATCTCTCCATCCGGAATGAAATCCGAGTCGCATTAATAGTGTTCTACTTCGTTGTTCTCCGATGGTTTCAATAAGTTCGTTTCGAAGACTAAGAAATAAGCTACTGTGGATCAATAACATTCTTTGTTCTTGTAGCCAGACTTTGCCAAGGCTCGTATCGAAACAGATCTGGCTTATCAAATCCTGGCTGCTGGGAAATTTTAAAACTGAGGAGGTTGTCATTTAGTAAAACCAGTTATATTGTAATTATTGGGAACTACTTATGATACTACCTAATATACAAAGCAATAGGAACCTAGGTTGTCATTGTTAGTGTTAATAAGAATTTGAATTAGGTGGGTAATCCTCCGATTTTTAGCTGATGCTTAAAATAAAGGTTAAGTGGCCATCAATAGTGGCTTCCCATTGTTGGCTTTGTGGGGTCGCTCATGATTGTAAAACCAAAGCCACTCAGTTGCATACTCCTGAAATTGCTCCAAACTTTCAAACAAGTGTTTACTCACCCAACTATAATGAATGGTGCGATTGGCTCGCTCAATGTATGCATTTTGCTGAGGCTTACCAGGCTGGATATATTCGATGCGTATACTCTGCGCTGATGCCCATTGCGTAAACTCGTGACTGATGAATTCGGGGCCGTTGTCGCAACGAATGACGGCCGGCTTTTCCCGCCACTCCAACAGTTGATTTAGAACCCGAATAACTCTAATTGATGGCAATGAAAAGCCAGCTTCAATGGCAATTCCTTCTCGGCGGTAATCATCAATGACATTGAGTAATCGATAGCTGTGGCCGTCGGATAGCTGGTCATGCATAAAATCCATTGACCACACTTGGTCAGGCCGCGAAGACTCCTTCAATGGTTCCGGCTTAATACGCTTGAGTCGCCGCCTAGGCTTGACGCGATGGTTCAATGCTAGCTCGCAGTAAATTCGATAGACCCACTTATGATTCCATGCAAAGCCTTTTACATTCCTGAGATAATTAAAGCAGATGTTAAAATCCCAATCAGAATTTTGCTCTGTTAACCGGGTTAGCCAATCCGCGATTTGGTCGTTTTCTGATGACAAAATAGGCTGATAGCGATAACGGCATTCACCGACTATAAATGTGTTGC
>JAGPVK010000446.1 GCA_018067055.1 Sphingomonadales bacterium
AAGCCCCGCACCTGCTCACGATCCGGCACCGATACAAACCACTAAAATACCCGACACGTTGAGAATTTTCGGCGAATTGCCCAACAACCTGGGCACGCTGCCGATAACCCGTAAAAAACCAATGCCAGCTACCAAATTAGACGACAGTGTTGCTGGCCTTGGCCATGACGTATAAACAGAAATGACCACCCAATTTGCCGCCAAGGCCCATACACCCAACCACCAAAAAACTACCAAAGCCTTGGCTTATAACGCTTAGGTAACCGGCACCGGAGCGTAGCGGAGGCGTCGTCTGTCAAGGTAGTTGGCACCTGGTTTATTTAGGCTCTAATGAGCCGCGCATTGCTCTTTAACAGTTTGCTCTTCCGGTAGCGGGTTCAGCCACACGGCTCCGACTGGCTCGCAGTTTCGAATACCGGTTGACCACCGGCCAGGGTTCCTTTCTTTGGCTTTGAGTAGCGTCATTTTGCGGTTAGCCAATATGTCAGCATCCTTGCCCGCATGACGATCTGCCGGTGCCACGTAACGAATGGCGCTGTGGCGATGCTCTGTGTTGTACCAAGCGATGAAGGCCTTCACCCAGTCACGCGCCAACTCAAGGCTCTCAAAGCCTGCCGGCGGGTATTCCGGGCGCTGCTTGGTCGTTCCGAACAGTGATTCGATATAGGCGTTGTCGTTAGACACACGCGGCCGGCTGTAGGACGGCGTGACACCCAGTTTCTCGAACGTTGCCGGCAACGTGCCGCCTTTCATGGCACTGCCATTGTCCGAATGCACCACCGGTGGGTTGGTGATACAGCCTTCACGGAGCAGCGCTTTGCGCAGCACGATTTCACTATGGGTGGCGCTTTCTGCATCGAACACTTCGGCACCCACGATCTTGCGGCTGTAGACATCGAGCATGAAGTACAGATAAAAGAATCGACCCCGGACGGTGGATTTCAGATACGTCACGTCCCAGCACCAGACCTGATTCGGTCTGGTTGCCTCGTGCCGGCGTGGCGGGCCCACTCGTCCGGATGGTCGAGAGCCCCGGCGATGGTTCTCATTGTGTTCAGTCAGAACGCGATAAAACGACGATTCTGAGGCGATGTACCAGCCATGATCATCCAGCAGTAGCGGCACGACCTGAGACGGTGGCAGGCTGGCGTAATCGGACTGGTGGCAAACGGCCAGGATCATGGCTTTCTCCATCGCGGTCAGGGCATGAGGCGGTGTGTGTTTTGGTGCGGTTGGCCGACCATCTTCATCACCGGTGTTCCAGCGGCGATAGGTGTTGCTACCAATGCCCAACTCGGCACAAGCGCTTTTCAGGCGCGCGCCATTCGCACGCGCCTCATCAACCAGCTCGATAACATGCTGGCGATCTCGGGTGCTGGTCAGTCGTCCTC
>JAGPVK010000108.1 GCA_018067055.1 Sphingomonadales bacterium
AAGAAGTCCGTCGTTACGACAGCGAGCAGGGACGCTTTACGCTGATTTTTCTGGCCGGTCCTGGCCAGAAAGATGTGGCCGAGGTTGAGCTGACCTACAACTGGCCAGCGGAAGACGGCAGCGCGCCTGAGCAATATGACGGCGGCCGCAATTTCGGACATCTCGCTTATGCCGTCGATGATATTTATGCTTTGTGTCAAAGCCTGATGGATGCGGGCGTGACCATCAACCGGCCGCCGCGTGATGGTCATATGGCTTTCGTGCGTTCGCCGGATAATATTTCCGTCGAGCTGTTGCAAAAGGGCGAGAATCTTCCGGTTCAGGAACCCTGGGCGAGTATGGAAAATATCGGCGAGTGGTAAGCGGTTAACCGCCGCTACACGGCAGCCGTACCGGCGGGTTTAGCCGGTTTTGTTGGCGAAATATCGATCCAGACAACCTGGTTGCGGCCATTGTTTTTGGCGTCATACAGGCGCCGATCGGCTTTAGCCATTACGCTGCGCAGAGAGGCGTGCTTGGCGATCGAAGCGGCGCCGATGGAGAATGTCACCGGCTCCCGGAGTTCGGGAACCTCGTCATCCACCGCCCTGATCAGTGTTTCACAGATTTCTGCCAGTATATTTGCAGGATAGTGTCCGCGACTTTCCGGGCCTTCTTTCTGCATCAGCAGGGTGAATTCTTCGCCGCCGATGCGGGCAGCAAAATGCGGGGTCGCATTGAGGGTATTGCCAACCACCCGCAGCACCTTGTCGCCGATTTCGTGGCCATAGCGGTCGTTGACCCGCTTGAAGAAGTCTATGTCGATGATCGCAAGATGGCTGTAGCGATACTCGCGCTGGTTGTTTTTAAACTCTCGGTCAAAGGCACGGCGATTGTGCAGCATGGTCAATCCGTCGGTATCGGCGAGCAAGGTCAGCTCGGCCTGCTGGCGCAATGTATGTTCGTGTCGCTGGCGCAGGCGCAGGATACGGTTGGCAACGCCGAGTGCCAGAATGACGGTTTCAAGCACCAACATGAAATAGAGGCCATAGTCCAGTATTGGCCAGCCGATATACAGGTCCATGCCACGCGCCACCCGGTCGAGACTGAACAGGATGATCGGGGTCCAGCCCGCGATCTGAAACCAGATGGCGCGGCTGCCGCGGCGCAGTGCGTGCCCCATCGCATAGAGCGTGACGAAAAAGATCGGCAGGAACGAGGCATGATAATAGTTGCGCGCATCCATGCTGTAGCCGCCGTCGATCTGGAAGACGAAAGCCGTGACCAGGACTGGCAACAGCGCCGTGGCCGTTATAAGGACCTTCAGCCAGGGGGCGATCTTGCCCGGTTCGACGAAGCGAAGCAGGAAAAAGCCGCCGGCACCCACCCCGATCGCCAGTGCCCAATAGTTGATCAGCATCTTGGTAATCAGCGTTGTCCCGGGGAAAAACAGGAAGATCAGCCCGGAAGAGCTGAAGGTATAGCAGACGGTCGCGCTGATCATCACACTGTGCCACAGCATGAAACTGTAGCGCAGCGCGCGATAGAAGAAGGCGTTGTAGATCAGCGGCATGATCGCCATGCCGCAGAGCGCGGCAAACATGATCGACAGCGGCAGCGTCAGATCATCCCATTTCTGTTTCGACGCAAACTGGATCAGCGAGATCGAGCTGACCACTTTCGGATGGTCGATCGCCAGATAGACCGTCCGGACCCGCTTGCGCAGCTCCGGCTTGTCGGTGCCCGGCACAGGCAGGCCATAGGAACCTTTCGATCGCCAGTGTTTCGCCACTTCCCGCTCCGAGAAGGTGGATGACAATATGGTGCCGTCGTCGAGCACGGAGTGCACCTGCATCGTGGTCAGCCCGTTATTGTCGCCCTGCACCTCAACCGTGCCGTCGGGCAGCGTGTCGGCGAGAAGCGGAATTTTGACCCACACCCGGGGACCCTTGACGGCATATTTGTCGGAAGAGCAATCGAAGGGCTTGCCCGATTTCAGCAGGCTGGAGACGGTGACATTCATGGCGCTGCTCTGCGTGCACAGATCATCCGACATCGGTACCGCGGCAAACGCCGGGGAACAAAGACACAAATAAGCCAGGAACGCGACCAACCAGCGCAAAAGACGACCCCTTTTCAAAATCACTGCTGCAGAAGCTGATCGGATAAGGCCAAACCCCTATTTTACCGTTAAGCATCGACAATATTTGATTTTCGGGCTAATTTATCGCCATGTTAGAGATCATCCGCATTCCCGTATTGTCCGACAATTATGTCTGGCTGGTCCACGAGCCTGAATCGCAGGAGACCATGGTCGTCGATCCGGCGGTGGCCGAGCCGGTGCTCGCCGAGGCGGCCAAGCGCGGCTGGACCATCACCCAGATATGGAACACCCACTGGCACCCCGACCATACCGGCGGCAATGCCGCGATCAAGGAAGCGACCGGTTGCCGGATCACTGGCCCGGAAGCGGAACGCGAGCGGATTCCGACGCTCGACGCATTCGTCAAGCAAGGCGACAGCGTCAAGCTTGGTGCGGTGACAGCCGAGGTGATCGACGTGCCGGCCCACACCGCTGGCCATATCGCCTTTCATATCCCGTCGGAAAAGATCGCTTTCGTCGGCGACACCCTGTTCGCGATGGGCTGCGGCCGGCTGTTCGAGGGCACGGCGGCGCAAATGTATGACAATATGCGCAAGCTCGAGGCGCTGCCGGAAGCCACGAAAATCTATTGCGCTCATGAATATACCCAGAGCAATGGCGAATATGCGCTGGTTGCCGAGCCAGACAATCTGGCGCTGCAGGAACGGATGGCCGAGGTGCTGACCCTGCGCGCCCGCGGCGAGGCGACGGTGCCAACCACGATCGGGCTGGAGCGCGCCACCAACCCGTTCATGCGGGCGACCTCGGTAGCGGAACTGGCAGCGCGCCGGACCGCGAAAGATAATTTCTGAAGCTGCGCGCACGCTTCATTCCCGGTTCAGCCGGTTGCATGCTATAAACGGGAAAAATCGAAGACTGGAACCAGGAGACAGGCCATGAAGAAACTGATTTTTGCCCTCCCGATCGCGATCTTGCTCGCGGCCCCCGCGGTCAGCGGCGAGGCAATCGAACTCAGCGAGCAACAGCAGGCCAAGCTCGACAAGCGTCTCGAGGGGCGGACTGCTGGCGAGCCCCAGTCCTGCATCAGCATGAACGATCAGCGCAATATGACGGTGATCAGCGACGATATCCTGATTTTCGGGTCTCGCCGCAATGCCAAGACCATCTATGTCAACAAGCCTTATGGCGGATGCCGCAACGCCGCGAACAGCATATTGTCCTACAGCCGGCCGACGTCCTCGCTGTGCAAGGGTGAAATCATCAAGTTGATCGATAGCGCCAGCCGGATCGAAATGGGCAGCTGCGCCTTTGGCGACTTTGTGCCTTATACCAAGAACGAAGACTGAGTTTTCGCTGGCCCAAAAAGCAAAAGCCCCGACCGCAAAGCCCCGACCGCGCTGAGCGAGGCCGGGGCTTTTTGCCGATATAGGCGACTAGCCTAACTGTCTTCTTCAAACATGTTCACCGCATTTTCTCCGGTCGCCGAGAGGCGGATCTTGTCGCCTTCGATTTCCGCCACCAGTCCGACCGGCAGATAGTGGTGCGACGCCCCTTTGCCGCTTTTGGTCTGCGGGCTGTCGGTCTTGGTCAGCTTGATACGCTCGCCGCTGTCATCGAGATGGTCGACGATGCCGACGTGCACGCCATCGGCGCCGATGACTTCCATATGTTCCTTGATCTGGCTCTTGTCTGTCATGGGGATATCCTTTTCTGTTTCAGTTCTGTGCAATCAACGGTCGGGAGGCGATCCTGTTCCAGGATAATCAGAGGAGCGACGATTAGTGAAGGAACATCGGGTCCGATCCGGATATCGCTCTACCGTCTCCCTTGAGCGAGAGGGATACGTAATCCTACCACTGGCTCAGGACTGGGGGCAAGCGTCGGGATGACCTGAAACTACCGGCAATAATGCGACCCGCCCCGCCGCGCCTGGTCAAAATGCAGATGGTCGCGATGCGCCTTGTTATAATCCGGCGACAGCGCCGTCGCAAAAATTTCGCAGCCGCCGTCGCGCACTTCTTTCAGAAAGCGCGACCGCTCGTCATCCGCATCCCAGTGCCCGGCCACCGAAACCGTGCGCCCGTCGGCGAGCCGGAAGGCGGCGATATCGATCGCATTGGCGGTCGCATGTTCGGAGAAATTGCCGGTTTGCGCGTTGTTGACCCGCCGGCAGCTGTAACTGCCATAGGTGGTGATGCCCTCGACCGTAGTGCCCAAGTGCCGCGCCGCCGCTGCATTCACGATCTGCCTCTCCCACAAAACCAGGCTGACCGCCATCGGGCAGCTAGTCTTGGCGGCGGGGCTGAAGGCGATGGATTGTGGCTGATCCTGGCTGAGCGTGACGCCGTTGTCATAGCCGCACTGCGGACCGGCATCGACCGGCGGCAGCGGTGAATAGCCGATGCTCGCCTCCTCGAGCAGCCGGTGGCACTGCGGCGTATCATCGGCGAGC
>JAGPVK010000110.1 GCA_018067055.1 Sphingomonadales bacterium
GAGGACAGCAATGTCGCCGACATATTGACCCCGACCGAATTTCCGATCTGCACCAAGCGAGCCTGTCTCGATACAAATTATTATCAGACCTTCAACAAACCGAACGTCGAAATTGTCGATATCAAGGCCAATCCGATCACGTCGATCACCGCAACCGGGGTCGCGACGCGGGAGCAGAATTTCGACTTTGACGCGATCGTCTTCGCCACCGGCTTTGATGCGATGACCGGGGCGCTGCTGGCGATCGATATCAGGGGGCGCGATGGCCAGAGTCTCAAGGATAAATGGGCTGACGGTCCGGTCAATTATCTCGGCCTGACCGTCTCGGGCTTTCCCAATTTCTTCATGATCACCGGTCCCGGCAGCCCATCGGTGCTGTCGAACATGGTGCTGTCGATCGAGCAGCATGTCGAATGGATCGCCGATTGCCTGGCCTATATGGGCAAGGAGAATCTGACCGTGATTGATGCTACCCCCACTGCGGAAACCGGCTGGGTTGAATATGGCACGGCGACCAGCGACATGACTTTGTTTCCGCAGGCCAAGTCCTGGTATATGGGCGCCAATGTCCCCGGCAAACCGCGCGTATGCCTGCCCTATGTCGGCGGTGTCGCCGCCTATCGCCGGGTCTGCAATGACGTTGCTGCGCAGGATTATCTCGGCTTCCGCTTTGAGGGGCCGGGGGGTTCGCGCTGCAACGATGGCCTGATCCGCCGTCAGCAGCCCGATGTGGTGGCGCTGCTCGAAATGCTCGCCGATATGGAACTGCCGCCGTTTGAAAGCATGTCGCCGGAAATGGCGCGCGCCACCTCGATTGCGATGAACGCCGGCAATCCGCCCGGTCCGGCGGTCGGCGAAGTGGTCGATGGCACCTATCCCGGCGCAGAAGGGCCGGTTGAATACCGCCTCTACCGGCCGGACGGCCCCGGCCCGCATCCGGTGACCGTCTATTTCCATGGCGGCGGCTGGGTGCTTGGCGATCACACATCGGACGATGCGTTCTGCCGTGATCTGTGCGTCAATGCCGACAGCATCATCATTTCCGCCAATTACCGCCACGCGCCGGAAGCGCCCTTCCCTGCAGCGGCCGATGATGGTTTTGCTGCGGTCCAGTGGGTGGCCGACAATATCAAAACGCTTGGCGGTATCGAAGGACAACTGGCGGTTTGCGGCTGGAGCGCAGGCGCCAATATCGCGGCCGTTGTCTGCCAGCTGGCCCGCGATGCAGGCGGACCGGCTATCAGAGGCCAGATACTGATCACCCCGGTTGTCGATGCCACGGATGACAGTCCGTCGATGACCGACAATGCCGAAGGATTCGTGCTGACCAGAGCGCTGATGGACTGGTTCTGGGATCATTATACCGATGCTGCGCAGCGGACCGATCCCAAGGCTTCACCATTGCTCGCCGAGGATCTTTCCGATCTGCCACCGACGCTGGTCATCACCGGCGAATTTGATCCATTGCGTGATCAGGGCAAGGCTTATGCCGAAGCACTGGCAGCTGCCGGGACAGAGGCTCGCAACATCACATATCCCGGCCAGATCCATACCTCCTTCGCGGCGGTCGGCGCGATCCCGACAGCGAACCCTGCACGGCAGGAAGTCGCGGCGGCGCTAAGCCATTATTTCAAGGTCATGGAGGCGGCCTGAGCCGATCGCGCTGAATGGCGAATGAAGTCGGTCAGCCGATCTGCAGCCGCACCAATGCGGCGAATATCGCACCAAGACCGACCACGATCGAGAAGCCGGCCCAGATACGGTTGGCCGTCCCCATCAACTTGCTCGCGAAATTCAGAAACCAGTCGCCGACGGCAAGGATCAGCGCGCCTTCGATGAATATCCATCCGCCGAGTACGGTGATCAATATCGACAGCAGATCGCCGGGATTCCAGGGATTGACGAGATAGATCGTCGCTCCGACCGCCAGCGTGACCATGCCGGTCAAAAACCGCAGCGCACTGCTTTCGCGAATTTCCCTTACCATTTTGGCCCAGAAGCCGGGTCGCCGAAATTCGCCGATACCGGCTGCGACCGCATAGAGGCCGATGAAGAAGGTGATCCAGCCCGCGATATTGCCTGCATTGCCCATATATTTTCTCCTTCTGTCCCGATCGGAAAAGGTCATATCCGGGGTGGCCAGATAGCCGCTCGTGCGCCAATGACGTCGGATTCAGCATTTGCGGAGGGGGTGAAGTTATGCGACCCACTCGTCACTGGAAATCCCTGGAGATGAAATAGAGGTTAGGCGCGAACACAGTCCATGTCGAGGGGCCATGTCGAGGTGCGATCGTGGGTATCAGAAAGCGACGAAATGTTTTCGGATTTCGATTGACCGAATCTGAAATAATCTATCCAATACCTGACATATTACTAGAGAAGTAGAGGGGCAGTTCGGTGATCGACTTTTGGCTGGCAGACGAAAACATGTTTTTCGTTGCGGCTCTGGTGCTGATGGTCGCCATTGGACTTTTGCAGTTGATCGGCCTGGGTGATTTCGGACTGGACCTGGATACGGAGGTCGATGGCGAGGTCAGCGGAGTCGCCGATGGTCTGGTGTCCTTTCTTGGTATTGGCCGGCTGCCCTTTCTGGTCATCCTGACATTGTTCCTGATGCTGTTCGCGCTGACCGGCCTTGTCGGACAGCAGCTTCTGCAGGCATTTACCGGCACGATGTTCACGCCCTATATTGCCGTACCCGCAGCGGCTGGCGTTGCCCTGCCCCTGACCGGCCTACTATCGCGGCCACTGTCCCGCATATTGCCGCAGGATGAAACCACCGCCGTGTCGATTGACGAACTGGTCGGCACCCGCGCGGTTATCGAAATCGGAACCGCGAAACTGGGCTATCCTGCCCGCGCCAGAGCGAGTGATCGCCACCGTCATGTCCATTTCCTGATGGTGGAGCCGAACAGCGCTGATCTCAGCTTTGCGCAGGGCGATGAAGTGCTGCTCGTCCGCCGCGACGGCGACATTTTCCAAGCTGTCCCGACCGGCACCGACTGGCTCAGAAATGCCTGAACCTTCGATGCGACAGATGATCCATTTGCCCCCTTCACCGGATGCGTAACCAGCTCGCGTCACAACAAGAAAGCCATAGACCATGCTCCAGAATTTGACCTCGATCGGAATATACGCCGGCGTTCCGCTCGTCACCCTGTTGATATTCGCGCTGATCCTGACCCGGCTGTATAAACGCGCGACCAAGGAAATTGCCTTTGTCCGCACCGGTTTTGGCGGCGAGAAAGTGGTGATGAATGGCGGCGCGCTGGTGCTGCCGGTCTTTCATGAAACGATGCCGGTGAACATGAACACGGTGCGGCTGGCGGTTGAGCGCAACAATGTCGATGCGCTGATCACGCTGGATCGGCTGCGGATCGATGTGAAGGCCGAATTTTATGTGCGGGTGCGGCCGGATGCGCAATCGCTGGCGATGGCGGCCCAGACCCTGGGGCTGCGCACCATGCAGCCTGAAATGCTGAAGGATCTGGTGGAAGGCAAGTTTGTCGATGCTCTGCGTTCGGTGGCAGCGGGCATGACGATGAACGAACTGCACGAACAGCGCGCGGATTTTGTCCAGAAGGTGCAACAGGCGTCGTCCGCCGATCTGGCGATGAACGGCCTGGAACTGGAATCGGTTTCCCTGACGGGCCTCGATCAGACCAGCATCGAACATTTCAACGCTAACAACGCCTTTGATGCCGAGGGTCTGACCAAATTGACCGAGCAGATCGAATTGCGCAAGAAAGCACGCAACGATATTGAACAGGATACGCGGGTTCAGATCGAGACGAAGAATCTGGAAGCCGATCAGCGCTCTTTTGAAATCAGCCGCGACAATGAATTCGCCCGGCTCGAGCAGGAGCGCGAGGTCGAGGTACGCCGCGCGATTCAGGCCTCTGAAGTTGCGCAGGAAAAAGCCGGTCGGGAGCGGGAAGCGAAAGACGCCCAGATCAAGGCCAAGCAACAAGTCGACAGCAGCCAGATCGAGGCCGACCGGGCGGTCGAAGAAGCCCGGATCGCACAGACCCAGGGCATCGAGATCGCGCGTCAGGAACAGCAGATTGCGATCCAGAACAAATCGCGGGAGGAAAGCCAGGCCAAGGCCGAAGCCGACGCCGCGCGTGCCAAGGCGGTGGCTGCTGAAGAACAGGTTATCACCGCACGGCAAACCGAGATCGCCGAGCGCGACAAGCGGATCGAACTGATCGAAGCGGCCAAACAGGCGGAACGCCAGGCGATCGGCGTCAAGGTTGAAGCGGAAGCGGAAAAGGAAGCGGCCGGAAACCGCGCCGCTGCGATGCGCCTGGATGCGGAAGGCGAAGCGGAAGCGGAGAAACTGCGGGCAGAAGCTTCCCGCGTTCGCTTTGAAGTCGAAGCCGCCGGCCAGCGGGCTATCAACGAGGCAGCCAATATCCTGTCCTCGGACCAGATTTCCTTGCAGACCAAACTGGCCTTGCTGAAGGTACTTCCAGAAGTGATCAAAGAGGCTGCCAAGCCGATGGAAGCCATCGATTCAATCAAGATTGTCCAGGTCGACGGCATCACCCAGAATGGGGGTGGTCGCAACGCCAGCGCCGGCATCAATGGCGGCGGGCAGAATGGCTCTGGCAATCTGGCCTCGGACGCAGTCGCTGCTGCCTTGTCCTACCGGGCTCAGGCACCGGTCATTGACGGCCTGATGAAGGAACTGGGTCTCGATGGTTCTTCGCTAGAGAATCTGGTCGCGGGGGCCACACAGGCCACCAACCCGGCACCGGTGGGAGTCGAGGAAGAAAGTCCAAAGCAGGAGCAAGACACCAAGCAGGCCGCTCAAACAAAAGGCAATGCCGGCAAGGGAGCAAAAGTCACTTTTGCAGATGGTAAAAATGCTGGGAATGCGGTTTCAGACGGAGAGTGAATGGAATGGCTGGAAGAAGCAGTCGGCAATAATGCCGACCGCTTCCAGTAGCCGCCGCCTTGTCCCAAAGGCGGATTCCGGAAGGCAATGTATTCCGACGGCTGGCACCAGGCAGATGGAAAGTATAAACCACGCCCAGACCGCAGAGTAACCGGTTGGATCTGCCACGGATCGCGGTGATCAAGGAGCGTTTCGGGTCGCCCAGCATGCGGGATTAGC